>NZ_JALNUM010000051.1:0-41278 GCF_026540795.1 Methylobacterium sp. GC_Met_2 | reverse complement strand
GTGTGCGGGCGCGGTGGTGAGGTCCGCTCTTATGCATGGCCGCCCGGAAGCGGACCGGCAGAAATCCACCCATCTGAGACGCTCGTCAGGGCACTGGGCGGCGGCAAATGCTGGCCGAAGAACGAACCCGCTGCGCGGGAGGGCTCGGGTGGTTAGGTCGCGGTAGCATCGGGACCGTCGCGCGTCGTTTGAGGCCTGTCGGCGGCGGGCCGAGCATCGCGGCTCCTTAATCCGAGAAGCCCGACAATGCACGATCTGCTTCCCGCCCCAGCCATCAGCCCGCTGCACCAACGCCTGATCGAGGAGATGAGCCTGCGCCGGTTCTCGCACGAGACCCAGCACAACGACCTGCGCGATGTCGGCCGTCTGGCCACCTTCCTCGGACGTCGCCTTGAAACGGCCACTGCGGAGGACCTACGCCGCTTTCAGGTCGAACAGCGCGAGGCCAGCGTACCGGTGCCGACCCTCAACAGCATAGTCTTGGCCCTGCGCTTCATCTTCATCCACGCCATCGACCGCCCGGATCTGGCGCGCCGGCTCGTCCGTCTGGCCTATCCGCGCACGCTGCCCGTCGCCCTCAGCCGCGACGAGGTTGTCCGCCTGCTCGCCGCCACGACTCGCCCCGAGCACCGAGCGGCCCTGGCCGTAGCCTACGGCGCCGGCCTGCGCGTAGCCGAGGTCGCGGCGCTGAAGGTCACGGACATGGTCGCATGTTGTCACGTGCTCACTCGCTGCGAATTTTGTGTTGTTGCGACTGCTTCGGGCGTGCTGACGAGGAAGAAGCGGTCCTGTAGCGAGCGCGCAAGTTGGCCATCTGTCAGGCCGCTCTCAGCTTCTCGATCATGCGCAGTGCGGTCGCACGTTGCTCCTGTAGACGCTCGATCAGCAGCGTAAGGTCGGCGCCTGTTCGAGCAGCGATCTCAACCTTTTGGCATAGGCTCGACAAGCCGACGAAGCCAAGTGTACCGGCCGCTGAGACGAGAGCGTGTGCGTCGTAGGCGATCTGTTCTCGGGTCCCCTTATCCGGGCGGAGGCGCTGGGTGAGTTCGCTGGCGAGAAGGCCAAGCATAGTGCCGAGCCGATCGGCTCCGAAGCTCTCCTCCATTTCCGCGAGCACCGCGGTGTCGAGCACGGAGGGATCGATAGCCGGACCTGGGAACGGCACCGCTCCGATTGTCACTGATGACCGTTCACGAGGAAGTTGAGCCCAGCGATCGATGGCAGCGAGCAGTTCGTCGCGACGAAACGGTTTGCCGACGTGATCCGTCATGCCCACATTCCGGAATTCGGTGACCTGCTGCGGGAGAACGTTGGCCGTCAGCGCGATGATAGGGATAGCGGAGACTGGCCCGGCCAGCGCGCGAATAGACCGGGTGGCACTCATGCCGTCCATCACCGGCATCTGCACATCCATGAGTACAAGATCGTAGCGTTCAGCCTGGACAGCGCGCACTGCTTCTGCACCGTTGTCGACAATGTCGACTGTATGGCCAGCCGCTTCCAATAGGGCACGGATCAGGTCTTGATTGAGAGGCACATCCTCCGCAATCAGAAGACGTCGGCCCTTGCACGCCGCAGCAGCACCAGTCTCAGCGAGGACTGGTTGGGGAGGCTGCGCCGGATCCAAACCAACCTCGAACCAGAATGTGGATCCCTTCCCCTCATCGCTGTCGACACCGATCGTGCCGCCCATAAGCTGAATAAGTGATTTCGAGATCGCTAGCCCTAGCCCCGTGCCGCCGAAGCTACGGCGGCATGAGCCATCGATCTGGCTGAAGCGCTGGAAGAGACGGTCGCGCTTGTCCGCCGGGATGCCAATGCCCGTATCACTCACGGCAACGAAGACTCGCATCGGATCGGCGCCGACATCCGCATTCACGCGCAGCGTAACCCGGCCGGTCGCGGTAAATTTGATGGCGTTGTTGAGCAAGTTCAGAAGTACCTGCCGCAGGCGATCCTCATCACCTGATAGCCAGGAGGGTAATACCGGATCAAGATCGACGTCGAGGCTAAGTCCCTTCGCCTCGGCGAGCCCACGCACGATGGACACAGCGTTGTCTACCAGCGTCATCGGGGAGAATGGGCGCACCGTAATCTCGAACTGTCCGGCTTCGATCTTCGAAAAATCGAGGATGTCGTTGACGACGGTGAGCAGCGCTGCGCCAGCCGAGTGGATGCGCTCGCCGCACTGGCGGGCGCGGCTGCTGATCCCAGGCTCATCGAGCAGCAGGTCGGCGTACCCGATCACGCCGTTGAGCGGCGTGCGAATTTCATGGCTCATCGAGGCTAAAAATTCAGATTTCGCCTGGTTCGCCGCCTCAGCCAATTCTCTCGCCGTCTCGGCATCGCGCGTCCGTTCGGCTACGCGCTGTGCGAGGCCGGCATTCAGATCACGCAGAGCCCTTTCGGCAGCATCACGCGCAGTGTCATCGCGCACCGTGAGTACGGCGCCGATCTGCGCGCCCTCTTGGTCAATGAGGGGCTGCGCGTTGCCGACGGCGAGCACCTCAGTGCCGTCCGGCCGTCGCACCCGCCAGCGTGCGCCACGCACCTCCTGTCCACCGACGGCGCGGGCAAGCGGCAGATCGAGGGGTGGATGGGGGCGGCCCTCCTCGGTAAACAGGTGATAGCTGTCGCTGTAGGCGTCCGGCTCCACGTCGAGCCGAGCCACGCCGTGGATCTCGGCCGCCGCCTTGTTGACCAGTGTGATCCTTCCGGCCGAGTCCGTGACGATGACGCCCTCGGCAAGCTGCGCCAAGATGGCAGCACTGGTGGCAGTGGTGGAAGTTGCGTGTGCCTGCGCCTCCTGCAATTGCACCTCGGCAGCGGCGCGGTAGCGCTCCTCGCTTTGTGCAAGCTCGATCTCGGTCTGTTCGTGCTGCCGGACATCCCGGAGCAATTTCAGGCCGAGGCCTACGAGCACGGCGAGCAACAGAACGAAGATAGAAGCGCGCACGAGGGCGCTGGCGCGCCAGGAGGCCAAGGCCTCGTCTTCAGAGATTGCGGCGTAGGCGATGACAGGGAAGACGCTCGCGGTGGCGAAGCCGGCGAAGCGGATTTTGCCATCAATCAGCGAGAGATAGCGCCCCACACCGGACGAGCGCTGCGGCAAATCTTCCTGAAACAGGGGTGAAGCCGCGATATCGCGCCCAATTTGATCGACGAGAAAGGGTTGGCGCGCCAGGATTCGTCCTTCGCGGGTCAACAAGGCGATCGCCCCACCCGATCCGACATCGAAACCGGACAGGCGCTCGACAAAGCGCTCGACGTCCACGGTCGCGGCCACAACACCGGCAAAGCTGCCGTCCGGATTCTGCAGTCGTCGGGAAACGAGGATGATCCAGGATCCCGAAGACCGACTGCGGATCGGCTCACTTAGGTGAGCGGCGAGAGACGCGTTGTCCTTGTGGAACTGGAAATAGGCGCGATCCGCATTGTTCACACTCTGCGGAATCTGCGCCAGCGAACTGGCGATCCAGTGCCCCTCGGCATCATAGACGAACAGCGCACCGACGCTCTCCAACGAGCGCGTGGCCGTGGTCATGCTCTGACTGAGACGACGGAGCGCCTCCGGTGATCGGCCGCCGCTCTGCAGCCGTTCCGTGATGCCGAAGAGAACAGTCTCTGCGAGTCGGAAGGTGGCGTCGGCTTCGCGGGCAACGGCACGAGCGACGTTGAGAGCAGCCGTCTCAGTTTGCTGGATCTCGACCGCGCGCTGATCCCATTCGTGCCATGCCTCAAGCCCAACGAGCAGCGAACAGATGACTGCTCCAAGCAGGATGATCCGTCGCCTGATGTATCCGGCTGCGAGTGCCTTCATGACGAATTAGCCTAGCGTTCCGGAATGTGACTCCGCTTGTGCCATCTTATCTCAGTGTCTAATGACGTTCGGTAAACCATCCGTCAGTAGGGCGTCTCACCACAGCTCTGCCCGCGCTACTATGCGCTAGAATTCTCGTTTGGCCCGATCGTTTGGGGTCGCCCGCCGCCCTTCGGCACCCCTTCTCCACCTAACAGCATGGAGCCAGCGCGTCGCCCTCCATAGCGTCGAGACAGCCTTAAGCGCCTGCGACCTGCGATGATGCTCGCAAGGCTTTGTCCGGATATGCAGTTCGCCCTCGCGGCCTCTCTAACGTCCTCGTTTTCCTCCTCTTGAAATTTTAGAAGGGTTCGGTTCGGGAATTTGCACCCGCTCGTCCTCGGGAGATTGGGTGAATGGGGCTAGGGTCTGCGCGATTGTCTCGCCGTCGCTGCAGAAGACGCAGTTGTCCATTCGATCCAGCCCATGTCCGCTTTGAGGTTGCCGCTGCAAGCCATCAAATGACTGGGATGGGCGCCAAGCCGAATGTCTGGTTCTGCGCGCGCCGGCAATTTGGCGTGACGTAGTCTGGCCGTAAGCTGAATGGCCGCTTCGGAGTTCAAACGGCAGGGAAGCAGACCTTCCGCCTGGCTTAAATAGCCACGCCTAATTCCGTTTCAGGGGCCAATCTCTCCGTCATTCTCAGCGCACGCTTGCCCGTGCTCTGAACATCGTAGAGCCAATTTCAACCCACTTTGACGCGACTGCGGCCGCCTTCGATGAAAACCCCGCAAACAAGCTCACCAACCGCATCGACTTACTGTAGATCAAGAACGACAGTTAGTACTCTATGATAGCCGCCTCTAAGATCCGGTCTCGGACCTCAATGTTCCGCACTGGATCAACCTGGAGTAAGCGAGGGGCTGCTGGCCAATCAGCAGTTCCACGCCTTCGTTCATCAGCAATTTCAAGTGCGACGGCGACGTCAGGCTCCCGGTCAATAGGGGACGGTGGTCGACTACGGCTTGCCGCTCGGCGCCACGAACGGGTTCCTCTCGGCTGCCGAGCCGTTCATGGCGTAGCACGCTTCCAGCCGGTCGAGAGCGGCGGCGCTCTTATCCAGCGCCACCTTGATGGTCGCGCCCTCGCCCTTCACGTCCAGGCCGTCGGCGAGCTTCAGCGACTTGAGGAACCGCTCGTCCTTGACCGGCAGCGACACCGCGTTGCCGGAGGCGGCGACATCCGCCTGCAGCGTCGAGGATCCGGCCACTAACTCGACCGGATAGCTCTTCCCGCGCCCGAGCTTCCATTTCGCCGAACTCATCGTCAGGTCGAGCCCCGCCGCGTCGCGGGTGAACCGGACCTCGACCCCGTCGTCCGTCGTCCGGGTCATCGTGCAACGGTCGAACTTCTGGCCCTTCGAGATGGCGTCGACCTTCCAGGGACCGATGGCGACGGCATCCGCCGGCGCCTCGGCACGGGCCGCGATGGATACGGCCGACAGGGCGAGGGCGGCGATGGCAAGGCGCATGTGTGTCTCCCGGTTCCGTGGACGGGACCAGTTCACGAGAAGGCCGGGGGTTCCCGAACGCACAGCCACACTTGGCTGAGGTGACGACCGACAAAGCAACAAGTCTCCCGGTCGAACGCCTCACTGCGTCGGACCCGACGAAGCCTAGCTCCTGCGCTCATTTCGCGCGTGGCCCGTCACCCTCCCTCCTCCGACCCCTCGACATCGGATGACGGGCCACGCTCGTCCGGAGGCGGCGGCAGGTGGGGCGGCGGCAACCGGCCCGGGCTGGGTGGCGTCGGCAGGCCGGCCCCCTCGTCCGCCTGCGGCAGTTCATTGGGTTTGGGCCCGTCGCTCATCGTGATGTCTCCCATGATGGCGCCGACGCGACGGACGGCACGCGGTACCGCCATGGAGCGGTTGCCGCCCTTGCTTCCGGGCCGCCAAGCTTCTGCACCTCAGGTCTTCGGGACCTCCATGCCGCGCTTCACCGCCGGCCGCTCGCCGACCCGCTCCAGCCACGCGTGCACGTTCGGGACGCCGGCCAGGGTTTCCTCAAGCGGCTCCTTCAGGAAGGTCGTGGCCGCCAGCGTCCAAGCGTAGCAGGCGATGTCGGCGATGGAGTAGTCAGCGCCCGCAAGGTAGGGGCCCTCGCCGAGGCGGCGGTCCATGATGTGCAGCAGGCGGTCGGCCTCGTCAGTGAAACGCTTGATGGCCAAGGGGGCCTTCTCGTTGGAACGCACCGCGAAGAACCCGAGCTGGCCCAGCATCGGGCCGAGGCCGCCCATCTGCCAGTGCAGCCACTCCAGCGCCTTGTACCGGGCGGGGCCGGACGGTGCGAGGAAACGGCCGGTCTTCTCGGCAAGGTAGGTCAGGATCGCCCCGCTCTCGAACACCGACAGGGGGCCGCCTTCCGCCTCGTCGTCGACGATGGCCGGGATCTTGTTGTTGGGCGCGACCTTCAGGAAGTCGGGGGCGAACTGCTCGTCCTTGCCGATGTTCACCGGCACCACCGTGTAGGGCAGGTCGCACTCCTCCAGCATGATCGGGATCTTGCGACCGTTCGGGGTCGACCAGGTGTAGAGCGTGATCATGCGCGTCCCTTTCGCTTCGCGGCCCCTGTCGGTCCCGGCCCCTATCGAAGGGTCGCGGATTCGCCGGGCTTGAGGTGAGGGTCGCCACCATCGGGGCCGCACAGGGAGACGTGATCGTTCAAGCGGCCCAGGTGTTCGAAGACATGCTCGAAGGCATCGGAAACGGCATGCTCGAAGGAGCCGTCTCCCTTGCCCTGCGCATTCTTGAGGGCGTTCAACAGCGCCCGGTGCTTCTCGGTGTCGGTGGACATCGCGTTCCTCCCCGCCGGTTGCGGCACCGGCTCCGAGAGCCAATCTGCCCATGCACCGGCGGTTCCCGGCGGCCTCCGCGCCGTCCCCTCGCTAGGCGGCCGTTCCCGCCATGGTGACCGAAATTGAAGGGCACCACCTCGTGACGTGCACCCAGCCCGGGGCTATGCGGGATCGGCCGCAGTCCTAGCCTCAACGTAAGGAGACCCGCGCGTGGAGCGTGCCGCGAACCTCACCACGGACGACTTCCGCGCCCTCGCGGACGCGCTGCCGCAGATGGCCTGGGTCGCAGAGCCGAACGGCGACATCATCTGGTACAACCGTCGCTGGTACGACTACACGGGCACCACCATCGAGCAGATGAGGGGTTGGGGCTGGCGCGACGTCCAACACCCGGATCACGTCGACCGGGTCGTGGAACGCATCGGCGAGGCTTTCCGCACCGGCGAGCCGTGGAAGGACACCTTCCCGCTCCGCGGCGCCGACGGCGAGTACCGCTGGTTCCTGTCGCTGGCCCAGCCCCATCGCGGGCCGGACGGCGCCATCCTGCGATGGTTCGGGACCAACACCGACATCACCGAGCGCAAGGGCCTAGAACGCCGGCTCGCCCGCCACGCCATCGACCTGCGCCGCTCCAACGAGGAACTGGAGCAGTTCGCCTACGTCGCCTCGCACGACCTGAAGGCGCCCCTGCGCGGCATCGAGAACCTCGTCGGGTGGATCGAGGAGGACCTGGAAGGCTTGCTGACCGGCGACGTCCAGACCAACATGGAGCTGCTCAAGAGCCGCGTGCGGCGCCTCGACAGCCTGCTCGACGACCTCCTGGCCTACTCCAGGGCCGGACGGGCCGACGCGACCATGGACACGGTCGACACGAGGGCGCTCGTCGAGGAACTCGCCGTCCTAATCAGTCCTCCCGAAGGCTTTGCTATCACGGCCGATGCGTCGCTGCCGACATTACAGGCGGCGCGGGCCCCGCTGACCCAGGCCTTGCAGAACCTGATCGGCAACGCCATCAAGCACCACGACCGGCCGGCCGAGGGGCACATCAAGGTCGAGGCCAAGCCGGCAGGTAACGCGGTCGAGTTCGTCGTGACCGACGACGGTCCGGGCATCCCCGAGCAGTTCCGCGAGCGTGTGTTCGGCATGTTCCAGACGCTCAAGCCCCGCGACGAGGTTGAGGGCAGCGGCATGGGGTTGGCCATCGTGCGCAAGCTGGTCGACCGTCAGGGCGGCAAGGTCTGGCTCGCGGATGGCCCGGACGGGCGCGGGCTGACGGTGCATTTCACGTGGCCGCGCGACGGCGGGAAGGGGCGGACGGATGGGTTCGACGGTTAACATCCTGCTGGTCGACGACGACGAGGTCGACGTCCAGGGGCTCAAGCGCGCCTTCAAGAAGAGCAAGATCGGCAACCCGATCACCGTCGCCCGTGACGGAATCGAGGCCCTGGAGATCCTGCGCGGCGAGAACGGTCACGAGCGCCTGCCGAGGCCACACCTGATCCTGCTCGACCTGAACATGCCGCGCATGAACGGCATCGAGTTCCTGGAGGCGGTGCGCGCCGACGAGGATTTGCGCTCGGCGGTGGTGTTCATGATCACCACGTCGAAGGCCGACGAGGACAGGATGCGCGCCTACGGGCACAACGTCGCCGGCTACATCGTCAAGCGCGACCCGGCCAACACCTTCATGGAGGCGGTGGCGCTGCTGGAGCATTACTGGAAGGTCGTCGAGTTCCCGGCGTAGCCACCCCGGTGACCACTCCTACCCGCATCCTGCTGATCGACGACGACGCGGTCGACCGGGCGGCCGTGCGCCGTGCGCTGGCCAAGTCCGGCCTCGCGCACACCCTGGCCGAGGCGTCCGGGGGCGAAGAGGGCCTGCGCCTCGCCGCGGCGGAAACCTTCGACTGCGTGCTGCTCGACTACCGGCTGCCGGGCATCGACACCTTCGCGCTGCTCAGGACGCTGCTGGCGGCTGAGGGGCATGCGCGGGCGGTGCTGATGCTGACAGGCGAGGCCGACCCCGACCTCGCGACCCGGCTGATGCGGGCCGGCGCGCTGGATTACCTGGACAAGGCGGAGGTCACGCCCTCCGGCCTGGCCCGTGCGATCCGCTACGCGGAGGCCAGGCAGGCCTTCCAGGCGGAGCTCGCCGCGGCGCGGCGCGAGGCGGAGGCGAAGTCCCTGGAACTCGACACCCTGAACCGGCAGAAGTCGCTGCTGTTCTCGATCATCGCCCACGACCTGCGCAACCCGTTCCAGGCGCTGCTGGGCCTGTCCGAGGTGCTGGGCAAGGCCGTCGTGGCACGTGACCCGGCGTCCGTCGAGCGTCGGGCGAAGGGCATCCACGAGGCGGCGACGCAGGCCTACGCCCTGCTGGAGAGCCTGTTCTCCTGGGCGAGCCTACAGATGGACACGATGGCGGTCAGCATGACCGACGTCGACCTCGCCGCCATCGCTGCCGAGGTGGTGCACGGCGCCGCGGAGGCCGCCGCGGACAAGGGACTGAAACTCGACGTCTCCTGCGGCGGGGTCGTCGTCCGTGCCCAGCGGGACATGCTCACGACGGTGTTGCGCAACCTCGTTGGCAACGCCGTCAAGTTCACGCTGCCCGGCGGGACCATCACGGTCGCCGGTCGCCGCGACGGCGACAAGGTCGAGATCTCGGTCACGGACACCGGGGTCGGCATGCCGCCGGGCAAGGTCGACGACCTGTTCCGCCTCGACCGGCGGACGACCACGAACGGGACGGCGGGCGAGCGGGGAAGCGGGCTCGGCTTGCTGCTGTGCCGGGATCTCGTTGAGCGCCAGGGCAGCGTGCTCGCCGTCACCAGTGCCATCGACCGCGGGACGACCTTCCAGTTCCGGCTGCCGGCGCCCCTCGTGCCGGGACGGGTTCCGGCCGACGCCGATCTGACATCCTGAGCTATCGAGTTCCGGCTACGGGGCGAAGTCGGAAGCTGGGGTTTTCAAGCACGCGGCGGTGACCGGCTGTCGAGGTGCTCAGCGCGCCGTCGAAACCGGTTATGCCACGACCGAGCGGCCGCATTCCGTCTCATGACCTATCGTTTCGGTCGGGAAAGGTGATCTAAGGACCGCACCCGGAAAAACCCCAGGAGGGGACGCGCCCGGGCTCGCGGGGATCATCTTGGCCGACGACGCCCTTCTGCAGCGGCTGCTCGCCGGCATCGCCCGAGGCGAGCCGGAGCGGCTGGCCGAGCTCTACGACCTCACGAGCCCGAAACTCTACGGGCTGATCTTGCGTATCCAGCGCGACAGGAACCTGGCGGAGGACGTCCTGCAGGACGTTTACATACGGGTCTGGCAGGCGGCGGGAAGCTACAGGTCGAACGTCGGCACGCCGCTGGCCTGGCTGGTGACCATAGCCCGCAATCGCGCCATCGACAGCGTACGCAGGAGGAGCGAGGTGCAGGGGGCGGACCCGGACGACGGTGAGGATTGGGTGGCGCGGCTAGCCGATCCGCATGACGCGGCCGCCGCGTTCCTCGACCGCGACGCCCTGTTGGCCTGTCTCGGTCGTCTCGAAGCCAGGCAGAGGGATTGCGTGGTGCTGGCCTATTGCAAGGGCTACTCCCGCGAGGAGCTGGCGCGTCGGTTCGACCACCCGGTCAACACGATCAAGACCTGGCTGCATCGTGCGCTCGCCGCGCTGAAGACCTGCATAGAGGCGGTGCGGTGAGCGGGACGGGCGCACCGGGTCCAGACGCCTCCGAGATGCGCGCGGCCGAGTATGTCCTCGGGACGCTCGACGCACGCGAGCGCGAGGCAGTGGAGCGGGAGGCGGCCGCCGACCCGGTCGCCAGGGCACGCATCGACGCCTGGGAACGTCGTCTGGGACCGCTGTCGGAAGCGGTTCCAGACGTTTCGCCGCCGACCCGCGTGCGCGCTGCGTTGCTTCGGGCGGTGCAAGGAGGTGACCGCCCGTATGCGGGTCAGATCGAGGTGCTGCGCGCCCGGCTCCGGCGCTGGCGGTTCGCTGCCGGCGGGGCGGGGCTTGTCGCCACCGGCCTCGCGCTTTTGCTGGCGTTCGGGCCGGCGTCGGCCCCCTCGGACGGACGCTACCTCGCGGTGGTGCAGGGGGGCGGCACGCTCCCGGCGTTGATCGTGCGCGTGGATACGCGCACCGGCATCGCGCAGGTCCGTCGCCTGTCCGCCGAGGCGCCGGCGGACCGTAGCCTGGAGCTTTGGTACGTCGGAGCCCAGGGTCCCAAGCCGCTCGGTCTCCTAGGCGCCGACCAGAGCCAAGTGAGGCTGCCGCCGACGACCGCACCGAACGGGGTGATCGCGGTCTCCGTGGAGCCACCCGGAGGGTCGCCGACCGGTCAGCCCACCGGTCCCGTGGTCTACAGCGGCAAGCTGATCGCCGAGTGACGAGGCCTTCCGGCGCCCGCCGTCGCCGCGGGCACCGGACCGCTCGCTTCGATCAGGGCATCAGCACGCCGTTGACGACGTGGATGACGCCGTTCGACTGCATCACGTTCGGGATGGTCACCGGAACGGTGTCGCCCTTCACGTCGGTGACGTAAACCTTCTTGCCCCGGGCCGTCACGGCAAGCGGCTCACCCTCGACAGTGGTGAGCTGGTTCTGTCCTTGACCCTTCATGGCCAGCGCCATCAGGTCCTTGGCCGTGTAGACACCCGGGACCACGTGGTAGGTCAGGATCTTCGTCAGCGTCGCCTTGTTCTGTGGCTGCACGAGACTCTCCACCGTGCCCGGCGGCAGCTTGGCGAAGGCGGCGTTGGTCGGCGCGAACACCGTGAACGGGCCCGGGCTGTTCAGCGTGTCGACCAGGCCGGCCGCCTTCACGGCGGCGACCAGGGTGGTGTGGTCCTTCGAGTTGACCGCGTTCTCGACGATGGTTTTCTGCGCGTACATCGGCGCGCCGCCGACCATCGGGTTCTTGGCGTAGGCCGCGCCGCCGGCCCCGAGGCCGAGCGCGAGGGAGAGGGCGAGCGCCGTGGCCGTGCGGCGGCCGAGTTTCATCGCAGGCATGGTGTTTCCTTCCGTTCGACCCGCATTAGCGGGGGTCGCGTGCTCCTTACGGGACCTCGGACCGAAAGGTTTCGCCACGGCGCGGGATCCGGTTCGGCGCCTCCCGGGCATCCGACCGGATGCAAGGTCCCGGGAGCGCATCCCGTCCAGGTCGATGCGGTCGGCAATCGCGCCAGGACACTGCACGACGCGGGTGGTTAACCGCCGCGACCAGCGCGGCCCCTTCAAATTCCCGCGTACCAGGCGTAGCCCTGGTCCTCCCAGTAGCCGCCATTGCCCTCGCCGATGTCGGCGAAGCTCTCGACCACCTCGACGCGCATGACGTACTTCGCCTGCTTGTAGCCGAGGTTGCGCTCCACCCGCAGGCGCAGGGGGGCGCCGTTGGCCACAGGCAGGGCCGCCCCGTTCATCTCGTAGGCGAGGATGGTCTGGGGGTGGAAGGCGTCCATCAGGTCAATGCTCTCGTAGTAGCGCACCGGCTCGCTTGCCGGCTCGGCATCCGCGGCGTGCTGCCCCCCGGAATCCCGTCTGTCCTCGCCGCCACCCGACTGCTTGGTCATGGCGGGGTCGGCGTTGCCGCCTTGCGGTTGGCCGTCACCCTCCGCCCCGTCGGCATCTTCCGCCCCGCCGTCCTCGCCCTGGTCCATCGTGTCGGCGCAATGGAACACGACGTAACGCGCCTCGGGCTTTATCCGGGCCTAGCCGAGGAGGTCGGCAAGCGGCACGCCGGTCCACTTGCCGATGGCGCTCCAGCCCTCGACGCAATCGTGCCGGGTGACCTGCGTGCGCGACGGGAGCTTGCGCAGTTCGGCCAGCGAGAGCTTGAGCGGGTTCTCGACCAGGCCGTCGACCTCCAAGCGGTAGGTCGCGAACTTGCGCCTCGCGAGGGCCTTGTACGCCTTGTCCGGCGGGTCCTCGGTGCCGTTCGGCTTGAACCACGGGGAGATGTCCGCCTCAGGGAACTCAGGTGCGAGGGTCCGCTCGGTCAGGAGCAACCGCTGCACGAACAGGTTGGCATCCTCGCCGGTCTTGAGCGTGCGCCGGAACCACTCGGCTTCCCCGAGCCGGTCGCAGCCGCCGAGCATGGCGGTGCCGGCCGCGGCGGTAGCGCCGAGAAGGAGCGCGCGACGGCTGGGCGGGCGGGTCATGCGGAACCTCCCGATCCGTCTGCGGCGGGGGCCGGCTCGACCTTTCGCTCGATCACGAACCAACCGGTGAGCATCCCGCGCATGTTGTTCCAGAACCCCGAGAGCACCACCAGGGCGACGTGGACGACGACGAACAGGAGGAGCAGGGCCGCCACGACGAAGTGGACCGTCCGCGCCGATTGCCGGCCGTCGAACAGCGTCAGGAGGAAGGGGAAGGCGGCGTCCATCGCCGGCGACATGGCGAGGCCGGCCAGCACTTGCACCGGGAGCAGCACGAACAGCACCACGGCGTAGGTGAGCTTCTGGATGACGTTGTAGCGCTTGGCCTCGTCGCCCTGGGGGAAGCGCAGGGTCAGATGTTCCCATACCGATGCGGCGAAGTATCTGACCTGGTCGTGTTGCGGTACGACCCGGTAGCGCAACTACCCGCTGGCTAATCCGTAGAGCAGGTAGGCGAGGCCGTTCAGGACGAAGGCCCAGGCGAAAAAGAAATGCCAGGAGCGACCACCGGTGAGGTCCTGGTCGCTCGGCAAGGTCGCCCAGGCCGGGAAGCCGCGGTCGGCCGCCTCGCCGCCTGCGCCGGTCGAGGAACCCAGCACACCGGTGGTGTCGAAAGTCCGTCCGAGGACCTTGGTGACGCCCTTCGGCGGATCGTCCTCGGCCGAGGAAATCGCCAGCAGCGGTGCGTCGAAGGTCGAGACCTTGCCCCAATACAAGGCGGGATGGGCGTTGAAGATCTGCAGGCCGCTCATCAGCAGGACCAGCAGGCAGACCGCGTTCACCCAGTGGGTGACCCTGATGACGAGGGGATGGCGAAACATCCAACGGCGGCGCTCGACCTCGCCAATCTCCGGAGCGGATCGGGTGAGGTACGTTCGAGCCAAACCGTCTTCCTCGTACGCGTCATGGCCAGGGCGGAGGCCCCTGGATCGGGGCCTCCGGAAGCGCACGGCGCCTCAGAATCACATGCCGCGATTCATCATCATCCGCTTCTTCATCATGCGGCGCTTCATCATCTGCTTCCGCATCATGCGCTTCTTCATCATCATGCGCTCGCTGCTGCTCATGCGGACCTGGGTAACGGTCGAGGAGCCGGCCTGAAGACCGTTCGGGCCCATCGGTGCCGCGGAGGCGGCGCCGGTTCCGAGCGCGAGGCTGCCGAGGACCGAGGCGGCGAGGGCGAGGGTGGTGATCTTCATTCGATGTCTCCTGTACGAGGAAGGAATCCCCTTTCGCGCAAGGAGACAAGAGAAGGGTCGGCCACCAAGTTCCTGTTTTTGCAAAGAAAAAACGGTTCCCGATGGCGTCTGCGCGCAACAAGTCGGACGCCGAGGCAGGACCTCGCGCCGCGCCCAGGCTGGGCGTGTGTCGACCGATACGGAGGCTTGCTGACGAAAGTTTCACGACGGACCGGGAACGCCACCGCCAGTGGCCGGCCATCAGCTCGACGCATTGGTTCTCGTTTACGTGAGGCCAGGATGTGGGGTTGAACCTGGGACCGCCTGGAACGGGTTTGGGCTTGATCGGTTGTGCACAAGCGAATTCTGGAGATCGCCCATGCCACCAGCGCCCGTCCGCTACACCCCCGAGGTCGAGGAGATCGCCGCCGACGAGGACAGGACCATCAAGGGTCTGAACGAAACCTTCGACACCATCCTGACGACGGTCGCCGACAACTCGGGACACGCGGTGCGCTCGGTCCACGCCAAGGCGCACGGCATCCTGGAAGGCACCCTGACGGTCGAGGCCGGACTGCCGCCGGAACTTGCGCAAGGCATGTTCGCCACGCCGGGCGAGCACAAGGTCTACATGCGGATGTCCACCAACGCCGGCGACATCCTGCCGGATGCCATCTCCCTGCCGCGCGGGCTGGCCCTGAAGGTCCTCGACGTTCTGGGCGAGCGCCTGCCCGGCGCGGAGGGGACGACGCAGAACTTCATCATGGTCAACGGCAAGGTCTTCCAGGCGCCGACGGCGGACAAGTTCCTGGGCAGCCTGAAGCTGTTGGCCAAGACCACCGACCGGGCCGAGGGCCTGAAGGTCGGCGCATCGACGGTGCTCCGCGGGGTCAACAAGGCGCTCACCGCGGTCGGTATCAAAAGCCCGACGCTGGGCTCGCTCGGCGGCGCACCGAACGTCGACCCGCTCGGGGAGACCTACTACAGCCTCACCCCGTTCCGGTACGGCGACTTCATCGCCAAGTTCTCGGTCGCGCCGGTGTCGCCTGCGCTGACTGCGCTGACCGGCACGGAGATCGACGCCTCCGGCCGCCCCGATGCCATCCGCGAGACCGTCCGGTCCGAGATGGCCGGCATCGCGGGCGAGTGGGAGTTCCGCGTGCAGCTCTGCCGCGACCTCGAACGCCAGCCGGTCGAAGACCCGACCGTCGAGTGGAGGGAGGACGAGGCGCCGTTCCAACGCGTCGCAACCATCCGGGTGCAACATCAGGACAGTTGGGACCCGGCCAGGGTGCAGGCTGTCGACGAGGAGATGCGGTTTAGCGTCTGGACGGCGCTGGCCGCGCATCGGCCCCTCGGGAACATTAACCGCGCCCGCAATGCGCCCTACAAGCATTCGGCCGAGTTCCGCGAGCGCTTCAACCGTTGCCCTATCCACGAGCCCGGCGCCGTCCGCTGACAGGCGGCCCGACCAGGCGCACCTTCCCCGCGATGGCGGTCGCTGCCGTTCTCGCCGTCGTCATCCAAGCCCGCGCGGACAGCATGCCGAAAACCGAACTCAAGCCGTTCGACGTGACGATCCGGGTGTTCGATCCGACCAAGGGAATGGAGGACGGCCAGGACTATGTCCTGCCGGTCGACAGCCCGGACGCCGAGCACGCGGTGGCGTCGACGATGGCGAATGCCGCCTCGTTCACCCGGAAGGTCGAGGGCGGCAAGCCGCTGCCGGTCGCCTTCACTTGCATCAAGGTCGAGCCGCGCCGCTGACGCCCGGCCTTACCCATTCCACGACATGAATAGAGAGAGGCTCACGATGGCGGAGATCAAGGGACGCAAGATCGCCGTGCTGGCGACGGACGGGGTCGAGGAGGTCGAATTGACCGAGCCGGTGCAGGCCCTCCAAGCGGCCGGAGCATCGACCACGCTCGTCTCGCTCAAGCCCGGCGAAATCCAGGCGATGGAGAAGGACGTGAACCCCGTCGGCAAGCACGCCGTCGAGGCGGTGGTGGCCGACGCCGACCCGGCGGGCTTCGACGGGCTCCTGCTGCCGGGCGGGACGACCAACCCAGACGCCTTGCGCCTGGACGAAAAGGCGGTCGCCTTCGTCAAGGCGTTCGTCGAGGCCGGCAAGCCCATCGCCGCGATCTGCCACGGGCCGTGGATGCTCATCAACGCGGAGGGCGTCGCCGGCAAGACCCTGACGTCCTGGCCCTCCCTCCAGGTAGACCTGCGCAACGCCGGTGCGAACTGGGTCGACCGGGAGGTCGCCAAGGATGGCAAGCTGGTGACCTCGCGCAACCCGAAGGACATTCCGGCCTTCTGCGAGGCCATCGTCGAGCTGTTCGGGCAGGACGCGTAGCCGGACGACGGGGCGCCCGGGTCGGACCAGTTGCACCATCCATCAAAAGAGAAGCCCCCATATGGCGAGCGAGGACGACAAGCGGCTGGTCCGGGCCTACTTCGACGCGTTCCGCGACCGCGACGAGGCGTGGTGGGACCGGTTCATTGCCCCGAACTTCGTTCGACACGACCCCGGCCTCGAATTCGAGGTCCGTGGGCCGGCCGGGATACGTCGGCTCGCCGCGGTGCTTCATGGAGGACTGTCCGACATCGGCATGCCCATCGACGAGGTCATCGCCGAGGGCGACCGTGTGCTTGCCCGCCTTCGTTTCCAGGGCCGGCACACCGGCGAGTTCCAGGGCATCCCCGCCACGGGGAAGCCTGTCGACATCATCGTGATGGACTACTTCCGCGTCGCCGACGGGCGCCTCGTCGAGCACTGGGCCCTGATGGACAACCTGACCATGCTCAAGCAGATCGGCGCTGTCGACCTCTAGGTGAGTTCGGGTTCGACGAGGGATAAGTCAGCCTCCTCCCCGTCCCACCTGTCCGTTCCCGCAAGGGGTGGGTTCAGGGTCGTCAGCCTATCGTCAGGCCTCCGTGAGGACGCCGGAGAAGCGTTCCCTTGAACGGGCTTCTGCAGGGGTGCGAACTAGGGACTGAAGCTGTTTCCCGAACCACTCGCGCTTTGCAAAGCGAACGCGGCGTGACACTCCTCCGCGATGGTCAGCTCGCACGGATTCATCAACACCCTGTCCCGGCACCGGCCCTCCCACACCGTGCGCTACGGCGTGACGGTGCTGGCCATCGCCGCCATGACGTTCGTGCGCTTCCTGGCCCCGGCCTACGTCGCTCCCTTCCTTCTCTACATCCCCGTCCTCTTGGCGGTAAGCCTCGCTTTCGGAAGGGGAGCCGGCGTGCTCACGTTGGCATTGTCGACCGGGATCGCGACGTGGTTCTACACCCGGGACGGCAGCCTCAGTGGCGTCGACCTCTCCCTCCTATGCCAGTACGCGGCGGTCGGCGCGATCATGATCTGGATCTGCGATGCCCTGCGCAGGTCCGTCGCGCGCAACGACGCGACGCTGGAAAGCCTCGACGCCGCGAACCGCATCCTCGTCGGCAACCAGGCGGAACTGACCCAGGCCAACGCCCGGGCGGAGGCCGCGAAGGAGGCGGCGGAGGAGCATAGCCGGGCCAAGAGCCGCTTCCTCGCCAACATGAGCCACGAGCTGCGCACGCCGCTGTCCGCGGTGATCGGTTACTCCGAGATGCTGGAGGAGGAAGCGGAGGAGCTCAACCAGGACGGGCTGCTCAAGGACCTCGGCAAGATCAAGTCGAACGCCAAGCACCTGCTGGGGCTGATCAACGACGTGCTCGACTTGTCCAAGGTCGAGGCGGAGAAGATGGAGCTCTACCCCGAGGACATCGACGTCGCCGCATTCGCCACCGATGCCACCGGAACCGTGGACGCTCTGGTCGCGAAGAAGGGCAACGTTCTGGCGCTCGACGTCGCCGGCGACGTCGGCCGGGCCCGTACGGACGCGGTCAAGCTGCGCCAGTGCCTGTTCAACTTGTTGTCGAACGCAGCCAAGTTCACCGAGGCCGGCACCATCACCTTGCGGGTCGTGCGCGAGAAGGGCACGACTGCCGATTGGCTCCGGTTCACGGTGGAGGACAGCGGCATCGGCATGAGCCCGGAGCAGGTCGGGCGCCTGTTCGAGCGGTTCACCCAGGCCGACGAGACCACGACGCGCAAGTTCGGCGGGACCGGCCTCGGGCTGGCACTCAGCCGCGCGTTCGCGCAACTGCTCGGCGGTGACATCACGGTGGAGAGCGTCGAGGGCCATGGCACGGCCTTCACCCTGCGGATACCCGCCGACGCGCCCGGACGGGCATCGGAGGAAACTCCACCGGATCCGCCGGAGAACCAGTCCGGGTTCGAGGACCTCGTGCTCGTCATCGACGACGAGGCCAACCAGCGCGAGTTGATGACCCGTTTCCTCGAACGCCAGCGCTTCGCCGTACGAACGGCGGGTGACGGACGAACCGGCCTGGAAATGGCGCGTGCGCTCAGGCCCCGGGCGATCCTTCTCGACGTGATGATGCCGGAGATGGACGGCTGGTCGGTGCTCGCCGCCCTCAAGGCCGACCCGGAACTCGCAGGCATCCCGGTGGTCATGGTCAGTTTCGTCGCCGACGCCGCCCTGAGCGCGTCGCTCGGGGCGGTCGGGGCGGTACCGAAGCCCGTGGACTGGGCGCGCCTCAAAACGATACTGGACCAGGTCCGGGCGGCCGACGGGGACGTGCTCGTGGTGGACGATGACCCCGACATGCGCCAACGTCTCCGAACGGTGTTGGAGCGCGATGGCTGGGCGGTGCGCGAGGCCGGTGACGGGGTCGAGGCGCTGCGACACGTGGACGAGGCCAAGCCCAGGCTGGTGCTGTTGGACCTGACGATGCCGGTGATGGACGGGTTCACGTTCCTGCGCGAGATGCGGGCCCGGCCGGGCTGTAGGGAGATCCCCGTCGTCGTCCTCAGCGCCCGCGACGTATCGGGCGAGGAGCATAGGGAACTCGCGGGGGCGGACCGGGTGCTGCGCAAGGGCGACGCCAGCCTGCAGGAACTCGTGGCCGAGGTCGACCGACTGGGACATGCGAAGGAACCGGGGAACGTGTCGCCGGGACGGGCGTGACTGATCGCAGGATGAAGTCCCAAATAGTGTCCGATGAGCGTGTCCCGACCCGGCGCCTCCTGGCCTACAGAGCCTGAATCCCCGGCTTACGGCCGTTCGACCTCCGCCAGGGGCGCGGTGAGGAGACAGGCCACGCCGGCCGGCTCGTAGTTCAGCTCGACCCAGCCGGTGCTGCCGCCGGACAGCCCCCGCGCGATCAGTCGCCAACCGAACCCCCTGCGGGTGGGCGGCACCACCGGGGGGCCGCCCCGTTCCGTCCAGGTCAGGCGGAACGTGGGCTCCGGGCCGTCGCCCGTCACGGCCCACGCGATGGCGACCGACCCCTCCGCGGTCGAAAGCGCCCCGTACTTGGCCGCGTTCGTCGCGAGCTCGTGCAGCATGAGCGTGAGCGACACCGTGGCGGACTCGCCGACGGCCACCACGGGGCCATCGATGGAGAAGCGTCCGGGCAGGCGGTCGTCGTACAGGCCCAAAGCCGACGCCGCCAGCGCATGCAACTCCGCCCCGTCCGTCGCCTCGTCGAGCAGTATGTCGTGCGCCCTGCCGAGTGCGACCAGCCGCGCGGCAAGGGCCTCACTCGCCGAGCCGAGGTCGGCGGCGTTGCGCATGGTCTGGGCGGCAATGGCCTGCACCACGGCGAGCACGTTCTTCATGCGGTGGGAGAGTTCGCGGTTGACCACCTGCTGCTGTTCCCGGACCCGCCTACGCTCGGTCTCGTCCGTGACGGTCATCACCGCCCCGGCGGACTCCTCCCCGAGCCGGAACGGGACGCTGCTGCACTCGACGGGAACCTGACCGCCGTCCCTCCGGAAGAACACGGCCGGCTCGGACGCGAGGTTGGTCCCGTCGCGCAGGGCCCGGACGAAGACGCAATCCTCTACCAGGAACGGACGTCCGTCCTCGTGGCTGTGGTGCAAGGCGTCGTGGAAGTTGCGCCCGCGCAGGTCCTCCGCCGGCCAGCCGAACAGGCGCTCGGCGGCCGGGTTCGCGAACTGGATCGTCCCGTCGGGGTCCAGCCGGAACACCGCCTCGCTGACGTGGTCGGTGACTGTCCGCAGCAGGATGCCCTGGCGTTCCAGGGCCGTCTCGGTCTCCCGCTGCCGGGTGCGGTCGCGCAGGATCTTGAGGTAGCCGACGAGCGCGCCGCCCTCGTCCCGGAGCGGCATCATCTCGACGCTGGCCCAGAACCGCTCGCCGCCCTTGCGCAGGTGCCAGCGCTCGTCGATCCCGCGACCCTCCGTGAGCGCGCTGTGCATCTCCTGCTGCGGGATGCGGGCGACGCGGTCCTCCGGGGTGAAGAACCGGTCGGCGTTCCGTCCGACCATCTCGGCGGCGGTCCAGCCGAGGACGTGCTCCGCCCCGGTGTTCCAGGTGGTGACCGTCCCGTCGAGGTCGGTGGCGACCATGGCGTAATCGACCGAGCTATCGACGATGGCGCGGTAGCGGGCCTCGCTCGCGGTCAACGCCGTCTTCGCCGTGCGCGCGGAGACGACGTCGTCCGTGACGTCCTCGACGTAGTGGATCAGGCTCACGACCTCGCCGCCTGGACCGATCACGGGCACGGACAGTGGCCGCCAGTGCCGCTCCTCGAACGTGCCGTCCGGACGACGGATGTTGTAGTGCTGCACGGCCATGCGGTCGGGCCGCCCGGTTTCCAGCGCCCGGTCGAGGGAAGCGCGCAGGTTGCGGACGCCGTTGGCCCCGGGCGCCGCCGGGTCGTCGGGGAACGCCTCGAACAGCGGCCGGCCCATGAGCGCCCCGCGCGCCGTCATCGTGGCCCGCAGGTACGCCTCGTTGACCCCGATCACCGTGAAGGTCGGGCTGTCGGGCGCGAGGAGCAGGTACGGGTTCGGGGCGGCCTCGAACAGGTCGAGCACGGGCACATCCATCCGGAGGTGGACCGCAGGTGCATCGTTCCGTCGGGCATCAGTCATCGTGGCCGACGGTAGCGTCCGGAATAGCCCGTTGCCAAGCGGTCGATCCGTCCTTTGCCCAACGCTTTGGCGGCGGTCGACGTCCGGCTCGCGGGCAACGCCGCCTCGGCGTCAATCATGCAGGAGTCCCGTTCGCACGAGGACGAGGGAGCGTCCCCATCCCACCGGCTCGACCAGTCAAGCCGTGGGGCCGACCTCACGTTGCGGCGAACTCCACGCGCACGACCGTTCCCGCCGTACCCCCGTAGGCCAACGTGCCCCCGAGCTGGCCTGCGAGCCCCTGCGAGATCCGGTAGCCGAGGCTTTTGCTCTTGCCCGGGTCGAACCCCGACGGCATGCCCCGGCCGTCGTCGGCGACCGTGAGCGCCAGGCGCTCGGGGTCCAGCCGTTCGAGCCGGACCGTGATGGTGCCGCGCCCGCCCGGGGCGAAGGCATGCTTCAGCGCGTTCGTGACGACCTCGACGACGAGCAGGGACAGCGTGGTGAGCCGGGTAAGGTCGAGGCTCACCGGCGGCACGTCGACCAGGCAGACGACGTTCCGCGCGCCGGTGGCGTCGAGAAGGTCCGTGCACAGCTCCTGGAGGTACTGCCCGACCGGGAGGCTGATCCGCTCGGGATCGTAGAGGTGCCGGTGGATGCGTGAGATGGTCTCCAGCCGTACCCGGGCCTCGTCCAGGGCGGTCGCCGCGGCGGCGGGGTCGTCCGCGACCTTGCGCTTCTGCAAAGTCAGGAGGGCCGCCACGAACTGCAGTTGTTGGCCACACGGTGCTGGAGCTCCTGGAACATCGTGCGCTGCTGGTCGTACAGCGCCGCCGTGACGCCCCGCTCGGCGCGCAGCCGGTCGCCGGACACGTGCATCGTGTGGATCAGCGCGATGTCGACGGCGACGATGAAGGCATAGAACACGAGCGCCACCGCAGTCGGACCGGTGAGGTCGAACGAACCGTACGGCGGCAGGAACTGGTACCATGCGGCGAGACCGCCGAGCACGGCGCATGTGATGCCCGGCCGCAGGCCGCACAGGTAGGTCGTGAGGATCACCGCCGGGAAGAACGTCAGGTACGGGAAGCCCGGCGGCAGGACGTCGTCGAGGGCGGCGCGCAGCCCCCAGGCGCCGGCGAACATACCGACGGCGAGGAGCTCGCCCAACCGGGGCTTGCCCCGCAGGTCGTCCGCGGCAGCTCGGACGCGGACGAGCGCCGGTTGGATCTCTCGCATGGAAGGGTGGTCGTTCGCTGCCGAGGTCGCCGAATGACTAGAGCCATGCCGGCCCCCGGTCCAGGGCGTTACCGGTCGCCAGGGTCGAGGTGAGACGACCGAGGGCGTCATGCCCGCCCTGTCGTCGCCTCACGGAAACGTCCCGTGACGGGCGCACGTTATCGATCTATCGACGTTTATCCCCTCCCTATCCACGGGTGACTTCGAGACGCCCTCCCGCGGCGCATCGGCCGCGCCGGCGCCCAACCCACTCGCCATGTCCCTGACGACCCGCATCCTGTTCCTTGTGCTGCTGGCACTCGCTCCAGCCTTCGCCATCCAGGGCTACAACGAGTTCGCCCTACGCGCCGCCCGGGACGCCTCGGTGCGGGCCGATACCATGGCGACCGCGCGGGACGTCGCGGAGGATCTTGGACAGGTGGCCGACGGCGTGCGCCAGGCGCTCAACCTGGTGGCGCAGGACGAAAGCGTCAGGGGGCTCGAACCCGCGGCCTGCACGGACTACCTGCGCCGCGCCGCCGCGGAGCTGCCGCACGTCAACCTGCTCGCCCTGACCCGCCCAGACGGCGTAGTGGTGTGCAACAGCATCGGCTCCGCCCCGGGGACTTACTCGAACGCCGGGCGTGCCTATCATCGCCGCGTCACCGCCGAGGGCGGGTTCGTGATGGGCAACTATGCCCGGGGCGTCGCCACCGGCAAGGATTCGATCCATTTCGCCCAGCCCATGCGCGGGCCGGACGGCGGGACCCGAGGCGTGCTCGTGGCTTCCGTCGACCTCGCCTGGCTCTCGCAGCACCTGCAACAGGCGCTTCGCCTGCCGAGCACATCGCTGACGGTCGCCGACGAGGACAACGTCATCATCGCCCGCCGTCCAGACAGTGCCGAATGGATCGGCAAACCGATACCGCCCGAACGGGTGGCCATGTTGGCCGGCCGCGGCGAGGGCGTCCGGATGGATCTCGGCATCGACGGGCGCGAGCGCATCCTGGCCAACGCGCGGCCAAGGTCCGCCGCCGTGCGGGCCTGGATCACGGTCGGACGCGACCACGAGGCGGCGTTTGCCGATGTCGAGGCCGCCACCAGGCGCGGCCTCGAACTGATGGCCGCGGGCGTCGCCCTAGCGGTCGCGGCCGCGCTGACGGCCGGCCGTCTATTCATACGCCGCCCGTTCGACCGCCTGCTGCGGACCGCGGCGGCGTGGCGGACCGGCGACCTCGGGGCACGCACCGGCATGCGCCGCACCGACGAGTTCGGCCAGCTCGGGCGGGAGCTGGACGCGATGGCGGGGACCATCCAGCGCAACGAGGGTGACCTGCGAGCGGAGGTCCGCCGAGCGGGCGAGCTCCAGGAACGGCAGGTGACGCTGCTCCACGAGCTTAATCACCGTGTGAAGAATACTCTCGCAACCGTGCAGGCCCTGGCGCGGCAATCGACGCGCGGCGGCGAGGCGCAGGGCGAGCGCCTGGAGGCCCGTATCCTGGCGCTGTCCAAGACCCACGACCTTCTGACACGGGACGACTGGACGTCGGCCCCGCTCCGGGAGGTGCTTGAGGGCGAGATCGGGCCCTACCGCGATCATCCCGCCCGCTTCGAGGTCGAGGGGCCGGACCTGGACCTGCCGGCCCGTCACGTGCTGGCGCTGGGAATGACGTTGCACGAGCTCACCACCAATGCCGCGAAGCACGGTGCTCTCTCGGTGGAGCGGGGTCGTATACGCATAGTTTGGCGCTCCAGTCGCGCCGAGGACGGCGCCTTGCGGTTGCATCTCGACTGGATCGAGACCGACGGCCCCTTGACGGAGCGTCCGGCGCGGCGCGGGTTCGGCACGCGACTTATCGGAGTCAGCGTGGAAAACGAACTTGACGGCCGTGTCGCCATGGACTTCGCCACGTCGGGTCTGCACTGCTCCGTGGACGTTCCCCTCGCTGCTGTCGGCGGGATGATGCAGCCCCATATCGCCTCGACGCGGCAGTAGGGCCTGTGTTGGTGCGGGATGCGGCCGGCAGCGTGAGACCGCACCGCGAGATAGTAGTCACCCAGGCATCGCCCAAGACGGTTCGGGTTATCGACCCGTCATGACCGTTTAACATGCGCGCCGGCGTGGACACCTCCGACCCTTCCGCGAAGCCGACCGTTGGGGACGTCGTCCAGCCGAGCGCACTCCCTGCATCGACACGGTCGTCAACGCCCGCGATGCGGTGGCTGGGAAAGGCGAGTTAAACATCGACATCCGGCTGGTCGAGGCGATGCCGGCTGTGCACGCCCACGCCGCCGTAGCGGGTGCGTTCGTCGCCGTCTCGATCTCGAACACAGGGTGCCGCATTCCGAAGGACAGGCTTGATGATCTTCGAGCCGTTCTTCACGACGAAAGGCATTGGACAAGGTTCCGGTCTCGGTCTGAGCCAAGAGTTTGGCTTCGCCAAGCAATCGGGCGGCGAGGTGCTCGTCGATAGCGAGGTCGGGCGGGCCCCTACCTGCCACTCGTCGCCGGGGACCGCCGTGTCCCTCACAAGGGAGCCGGACCCGCTGATGGACGGGCACGGCACCTGCGTCCTGGTCGTGGAGGACAAGGCCGAGGTCGGCTCCTTCGCCACCCAGATGCTGGGCGACCTCGGTTACGTCACCGTGCTGGCCACCAATGCGGAGGAGGTGCTGCTCGAGCTTGCCAACAACGCCGACCGGTTCGACGTGGTGTTCTCGGACGTGGTGATGCCGGGCATGAACGGCATAGACTTGGCGCACGAGATCCGTCGGCGGTACCGCGACCTCCCGGTCCTGCTGGCTTCCGGCTACAGCCACGTGCTGGCGCGGAACGGCACCTACGGGTTCGAATTGCTGCAAAAGCCCTATTTGGTCGAGGACCTCTCGCGATTGCTGCGCAAGGTCGTGACCTGGCGACGTCGCAAAGGGATCACGGCCCGGTAGGGACGGTCGTCGCGGGCGCCCGGGTCACTCCGGCCTGTCCGCCAGGATGGCACCGATCCGAGCCATGAGTGCGTCGACGGCGAAGGGCTTGGTGATCAGGGACATGCCGGGATCGAGGAAGCCCGAGGGCATCGCCGCACCCTCGGCATAGCCGGTCATGAACAGGACCTTGAGGTCCGGGCGGGTCTCGCGCGCCTGGTCCGCGAGTTGCCGCCCGTTCAGGCCCGGCAGGCCAATGTCCGTGACGAGGAGGTCGATCCGCGCCAGCGATTGTAGCACCCTCAGCCCGGACAAGCCGTCCGGGGCCTGAAGGGTCTCGTATCCGAGTTCGTGAAGCACCTCTACGATGAGGTCGCGCACGACCCGTTCGTCCTCCACCACGAGGACGGTCTCGCCCTCGCCGGGGGGAACCTCTGGCACGCCTTCGGGCATGGTCGCCTCCGCCGGGCCGCCGAGGTGGCGAGGCAGGCGGACGCTGACCGTCGTGCCGCGCCCGACCACGCTCTCGATCCGGGCATGGCCCTCGGACTGGCGGGCGAAGCCATAGATCATCGACAGGCCGAGGCCGGTGCCCTGGCCGAGCGGCTTGGTCGTGAAGAACGGGTCGAAGGCCCGCTTGACGACCTCGGGCGGCATGCCGGTCCCGGTGTCGGAGACGTCGATGCAGACGCAATCGCCCGGCGACGGGCCGGAGGACGGCCCCCGGACGTTCGAGACGGCGATGGTCAGCGTGCCTCCCCCGGGCATGGCGTCGCGCGCGTTGATCACCAGGTTGAGGATGGCGTTCTCAAGCTGGTGCGGGTCGCACAGCGTCGGCCACAGATCCTCGTCGAAGGCGACGCGGATCGCGATGGCCTCGCTCGTCGTCCGGCGGATCAGATCCATCATCCCGTCGATGAGCTTCCGTACGTCCGTTGGCTTCGGGTCGAGCGGCTGCCGACGGGCGAAGGCGAGGAGGCGGTGCGTGAGCGCCGCCGCGCGATGCGCCGAGGCCATCGCCGTCTCGATGTAGCGCCCGAGGTTCTCGACACGCCCCTTCGCGATCCGGGACTGCATCAGGTCGAGCGAGCCGACGATGCCGGTCAACAGGTTGTTGAAGTCGTGCGCGATGCCGCCGGTGAGCTGCCCGACGGCCTCCATCTTCTGGGATTGGCGCAGGTCCTCGCCCATGCGCTCACGCTCGGTGGCCTCGGCCTCAAGGCGCGCGTTGGCCTCGGCGAGCTCGGCGGTCCGGGCCGCGACCTGGTTCTCCAGACTCGCTCCGGCCTCACGCAACCGACCGGCCTGGGTCTCCAGCTCCGCGTAGAGCGCGACCACGCCACGATTGGTCTCGGCGAGCTCGGCGTTGAGGCGCCGCGTCTCCTCCTCGCGCTCGCTTAGTTCGGCGAGGCTCGCGAGCAGCTCGCGGTTCTGCTCGCGCATCGCGGCCTGCGGTCCCTCGCTCCACGACCGCATCGCATCGGCGAGGGCGACGATGGCCGGGCCGTCGAGCGCCGGCCGGCCGGTCGGGATGGCCTTGCCCAGGGTCACCACGGCGCCGGCGCCGGGGTTCGTGACGACCTCGAAGCGGTCCATGAGCCGGCGCGAGCCGGTGATCCCGATGCCGAGGCCCGTGGTCGAGCGGTAACGGCCTTCGAGAATGGCCGGCAGCTCGGCGATGCCCGGACCCTTGTCGACGATGCGGACCACGAGGAGCTGTCGCGGCCCCTCGTCGTCGATCCCGAACTCGACCCTGCCGCCGCCGGCGTAGTCGTGCGCGTTGCGCGCGATCTCCGATACCGCCGTGGCGATCCGCGTCTGGTCCGGGGCGCCGAACCCGACTTGACCCGCGACGCGCCTCGCGCGCTGCCTCACGGTGAAGATGTCTTCCTCGTGCGCCACCATCATCGTGACGAGCGGCCACCTCACGCCCCTGCCTCCCGGACGACCAGGACGGTCGCGTCGTCACGCGCGCGCGCGAAGTCGCGGTACAGCACCCCGGCGACCAGGCCCGGGTGGGCGGCGGCGAGACCCGGATAGTCGTCGAGCGTCCAGTTCGTGCCGATGCCGTCCGAGCACATCATCAGGAGGCTCCGCGACATGAACGGATACTCGAATTCCTGGATGCGCCGCGCCACGAGCCCGGCCGTCCCGGACAACGACACGAGACGCTTGACCACGCCGTCCGTGACGATGGCGCCCGCCACGTTGCCGATGCCGGAGAAGACCAGCGTGCCCCGCCCCGGTTCGTAGCGGGCCACGGACACGGCGGCGCCGCGGGTGTGGCCGAGACCGGCGTGGATCGCCGTGACGATGCAACCCGGGGATTCGTGCTCGTGCTCCCGGAACACGCGCACGGCCGCTTCGGACGCCTGCGCGGCCTGGAGGCCGTGACCGAGCCCGTCGACGACGAGCGCCGTCCACCCGTCGCCGCGGCGGCGGATGCAATAAGCGTCCCCGTTCGCCGTCTCGCCGCGGAGCGGAACCGCGACCGCGCCCCACCGAGGGACGGGCAGGCTCGCGCCCGGAGGCCTCGGCGCCGCCGCGACGCGGGCGAGCACGGCGAGGCCCCGCCCGGGCCAGGCGGCGATGTCGAAGGCCTCCGATTGCCGCTTGACCGCGCCGAGGCCGGTGCCGGGACTGCCGCCGGTGGAATGCCCGTCCCGGAGCGCGTCCGCGACGTTTGAAACGCCGGCGCCGCGGTCGAGGGCAAGGATCTCCACGCCGGTGCCCGTGTCGTCCTCGAACGTCCCGATCAGCATCTCGCCGCCAGTCGCGTACTTGACGAGGTTGGTCGCGAGTTCGGTCGCCACGATGGCGACGCGACCCGCCGCCGTCGTCTCGAAGCCGAGCGCCTGCGCGACGCCGGTCGCGCGGCGCCTGGCCTCGGCCACCCCGCTTGCCTCCGTCACCGCGATGCTGATCATGCTCACTTCCAGCGCGCGATGGTCACGCGGGTCCCGACGCCGACGGTCGACTCGATGTGGAACTCGTTGGAAAGGCGTTTGGCACCGCCGAGCCCGAGGCCGAGCCCGCCGCCCGTGGTGTAATGGTCGGTCAGCGCCTTCTCCACGTCCGGGATGCCAGGCCCCTGGTCAGCGAAGGTCAACCGGAGCCCCTTCCGTCGGCCCTCCTGGAGGAGATCGCAGGCGACGTCCCCCCCGCCGCCGTAATCGAGCGTGTTCCGGGCGAGCTCGCTCGCAGCGGTGACGAACTTGGTCTGGTCGACGAGGCCGAACCCCGCCTCGACCGAAAGCGCACGCACGCGCTGCCGCACGCGGACGACATCCTCGCCCGACCGTATCGGCAGCAGCTCAGTCCTCGTGACGGCCACGGGCGCTCCCCAGGCCGTCGGCATCCTCGTCGAGCCGTGCCTGGATCATCGACATGCCGCGCTCGACGTTCAGGGCCGTCCTGATGCCGGCGAGTGTCAAGCCGAGTTCGACCAGGGTGATGGCGACCGCCGGACGCATCCCGACCACGACGGTCTCAGCGTCCAGGACGCGCGAGACCGAGGCGATGGTGTCCAGCATGCGCCCGATGAACGAGTCGACGATCTCCAGGGCTGAGATCTCGATCAGCACGCCGCGGGCGCCGGTGCGCACGATCATCGCCGTGAGGTCCTCCTCAAGGGCGACGGCGAGCCGGTCGTGCATGTCGACCTGGATTGTGACGATGAGCGCGCCACCCAGCTTGAGGATCGGGATGCGGTCCATTGGGCTATCGCGCCGCCTCGTTGGATGTCGCCTGGGGCTTGCGGACCACGGCGCGCCCGGTCCGGCGCAGCGCCACGGCGAACGCGTCGGCGAGCGTCGCCTTCGAGACGACGTTCAGCTCGACGCCGAGATGGACCATGGTCTGGGCGATCTGGGGACGGATGCCCGAGACGATGCAGTCGGCGCCCATGAGGCGAGCGGCGGCGATGGCCTTGAGCAGGTGCTGGGCGACCAGCGTGTCGACGGTCGGCACGCCGGTGATGTCGATGATGGCGATCTCCGCCTCCTCGTCGACGATGGCCTGGAGCAGGTTCTCCATGACGACGCCGGTGCGGGCGCTGTCGAGGGTGCCGATCAGCGGCAGCGCGATGATGCCGTCCCACAGGCGCACGACCGGGGTCGAGAGCTCGGCAATCTCCTCGCCCTGCCGTCCGATCACCTCCTCGCGGCTTTGAAGGAAGACCTCCATCGTGTGCAGGCCGAGGACGTCGACCACCCTGCTCACGGCCCAGGTGCCAGCCGCCACCTGAGCAGCGTCCCCCGCGGAAACCCGGTTGAGGGCGTCGAAGATCGGCTCCTTGAGGGAGAGCACGAAATTGGCGGTGTCGGTCGGCGTGAAGCCCTGGACGGCGCGGGAACGGGAGATGTCGCCGAGGGTGTCCCGGAGGGCGCCGTAGGCTTCCGTGCCCGCGTCGGTTCCGCCCGAGCGCAGGGCGTCTGCGAACAGCCCGAGCACGGACTTGGCCTGGGTTTCGAGTTCGGCCTCTCGGATGCGGCCCGACTGCAATGAGCTACCCGCCCGGAGCAGGCCAAGCCATTCCCTCAGGATCGTGTCCGCCTCGCCCGCCACGGTCCTGGTCAGGACCTCGCTGCCGTCCGTCCCCATCAAGGTCCCCTCGCGCCGGATCCTGTTTCGTTCCCGCCGCGTCTAGCCCATGGTCGGCGTCGTCGATAGTAGCCGCCGGATCGATTGCACGAATTCGGACAGGGCGATGCCTTGTCCCTAGCCGAAAGGGCTCGCAATCGTGAGCGAACCTCTTGGCTCGACGCCGTTACGGCGATGGCGGGGCCAACGTCCCGGCGATACGCAGCACGAAGGCGCTGCCCTCGCCCTCCCGGCTGCTGACCGTCACGTCGCCGCCAAGCATCTCGGCGAAGGCACGGGTGATCGCCAGGCCGAGCCCCGAGCCGCCGAACCGCCTCGTCGTCGATGCCTCGGCCTGCGAGAAGCGCGCGAACAGTCGCTCGACCTGGCCCGGGCTCATCCCGATGCCGGTATCAGAGACGGTGAAGGCCAGGATGTCGCCCTCGCGACGGGCGGACAGGGTGATGCGGCCGTCCCCGGTGAACTTGGCGGCGTTGCCGAGTAGGTTGATCAGGCATTGCCGCACCTTGGTCATGTCGGATCGCGCCTGACCGACGTCGCGGGGCAGTTCGAGGACGAGGGTATTCCCACGTTTCGCCACCAGTCCCTCGACCGTCGCGGCGACGTCGTGGACGACGGCGGCGACGTCGAATTCCTCGACGTAGACCTCCATGCCGCCGGCCTCGATCTTCGAGAGGTCGAGGACGTCGTTGAGAAGTCCAAGCAGGTGGCGTGCGTTCGACTCGATCTTGCGCATGTCACCGAGCATGTCGCCGTGCCCGAGGTCCTCAAGCTCCTCCTGGAGCATCTCCGAATAGCCGATGACCGCCGACAGCGGCGTACGTAGCTCGTGGCTCATGTTGGCAAGGAACTCGCTCTTTGCCCGGTTCGCCTCCTCGGCCACCCGCCGCGCCTCGTCGGCGCTGGCTTCCGCGGCTGCGAGCGACCGGTTCAGGGCGATGAGGTCGGCCTCGCGTTCGGTCAGCGCCGCGAGGCTGCGCAGGAGCTCGTCGTTCTGCTGCTGGACGACGGCGTAGGGCCCGTCCTCGGGAAGCGCGCGCGACGCCGCTGCGGCGACGGCGGCATCCGGACCCGTCAGGGGCGGGCGGTGCGAAGGCAGGCGACGCCCGAGCGTGACGCGCGTGCCCACGCCGGCTTCAGAACGTAGCTCGAAACGGTCCATGAGGCGTCGGGCCCCGACGAGGCCGAGCCCGCCGAGCTTGCCGTGACGCCAGGTCTCGGCGAGGACTTCGTCGGTTGAGTTCATCCCCGGCCCATCGTCGTCGACCTCGATGACCAGGAACTGCTCGCCCCCCTCCGCATCGACCCGGAAGGCGACCCTACCGCCCCCGGCGTGGACATAGGCGTTGCGTGCGATCTCGGACACGGCCGTCGCCAGCCGGGTCTGGTCGAGGGTCGGGTAGCCCAGGCACTTGGCGAGACGGCGGCATTGCTGTCGCACGACGACGATGTCGGCCTCGTGGATGATGCGGGTGGTGACGAGCGGCCAGGTCACGAGTGCACAACCGGTGCGAGGTATGCCTGCGCAAATCCACCATCCATGGCTTCCGCATCTGGCGGCTTGCGAGACGTTCCGCGCCCTCTAGAGCCACATGGCTTCCGGTCATCTTCGCCGCCCGACGGGGATACGAGGCGAGACGGGGAAAGGGTCGGCGTTTGCGCTCGTTGATCCTGCGTCAGAAACCGCATTCCGTCATTGCTCCGTCGGATGCCTTGGGCCTGGCCGCCGGATAGCATAACGAACCGGGCGTCACGCGGGTCCGGGACGGACGTCGAAGCTAGGGCTGTCCCGCGAGGATGCGCTTGCGGCGTTGCCAGATGGCGACCTTGCGCAGCAGCCGCGAAAGGTCCTCGACCGAATAAGGCTTGTGCAGGAGCTCGAAGCCGTAGGTGCCGTTCTTCGCGAGCACGTGGCTGTAGCCAGAGGCGAGTAGCACCGGCAGGTCATGGTGCCGGCGGCGGATCTCGTGCGCCAGGTCGATGCCGTTCATGCCCGGCATCACCACGTCCGAGAAGACGACGTCGAACCGGTCGGCGTCCTTATCCAACTCGGCCAGCGCCTCCTCGGCGTTCGCAGCCCAGACCGTCCGGTAGCCGAGCTCGGTCAGGGTCTGGGTGGCGAAGGTGCCGACGTCGAGGTTGTCCTCGACGACCAGCACGCAGGTGCCATGTCCATCGGCGAGGGGTTCCGGCTCGACCGAACTCGCCTTCGCGACCGTCTCCCCCGTGACCCGCCGGAGGTAGAGCGTGAAGGTCGTGCCGGCGCCGACCGTGCTTGAGACCGTGACCTCGCCCCCCGATTGCTTGGCGAAGCCGAACACCTGGGAGAGGCCGAGGCCGGTGCCCTGGCCCACGCCCTTGGTGGTGAAGAACGGCTCGAAGATCTGGTCGATCCGTTCCGCCGGAATGCCGCAACCGGTGTCCGTGACCGACACCGCCACGAACGCGCCCTTCTCCGCACCCTGTCGCGTTCGCCCGGGTATCCCCTCGACCGGACGCACGCTGATCGTGAGCCGGCCCACGCCGTCCATGGCGTCGCGGGCGTTGACCGCCATGTTGACGAGCGCCGTGTCGAACTGGCTCGGGTCGGCGTCGACGAAGCAGGTCTCCGCCGGCAGGTCGGTCTCGATCTCGACGCGGGCGCCTGTGAGCGTGGCCATCATTTCGCCGATGGCCCGGACGCTGTCGCAGGCCGCGAACACCTCGGGCTTCAGGGCCTGTCGGCGCGCGAAGGCCAGGAGCTGCCCGGTCAGCTTCGCGGCCCGGTCGACCGTATCCGAGATCGCGCTGACGTAGCGGATGCGCCGGTCCTCGGCGAGGTTGGGGCGCTTGAGCAGGTCGGTGGACGACTTGATGACCGTGAGCAGGTTGTTGAAGTCGTGCGCGACCCCCCCGGTCAACTGCCCGACCGCCTCCATCTTCTGGGCTTGGCGAAGGGCTTCCTCGGTCTGGCGCTGGCCGGTGTTGTCGACCCCGATTCCGGTGCGCCGGACCGGAGTGCCATCGGCATCATGATAGGTATGCCCACGAGAGTGGACCCATCGGATCGCTCCATTCGGGTGCAGGATGCGGTATTCGAGTTCGAGGTCGCCGGCGTTCTTCAGCCCCCGGACCATGGTCTCGCGCAGGCTCGCCCTGTCCTCGGGGTGGACGTTGCCCAGGAACTCCGCTCGCTTGACGCCGCTCGCCCCCCGCGCCGGATCAAGCGCGTAAAGCTCGGCGATGTTGGCGTCGTAGTGGAACCGGTCGGTGGCGACCTCGTAGGTCCAGGCGCCGACGCCACCGACGGCTGACAACGCGAGACGAGCGAAGTCCTGGGTGTCGCTCAGGACCGCCTCGCGCTCCTTGTGGGCTGTCACGTCACGGCCGCTGCCGTAGATCCGACCGTTCTCGAAGCTCCCGGTCCAAGCGAACCAGCGGTAGTCTCCGTCCTTGTGACGGAGTCGATACTCGTAGGGCACCGTCAAAGGTCGGTGCATGATGCTCCCGAGGACGGCCAGGGTCGGCGCGACGTCGTCGGGGTGGGCGAGGTCCAGGGCCGGCGTGCCTACGAGCTCGTGGTTGTCCCAGCCCAACAGGCGTGTCCATGCCTCGTTGATGGCCTCCAAAATGCCGTCGGCCGTGGCGATGGCCAGGAGGTCCTGCGACACGCGCCAGGCTCGGTCGCGCTCCTGGGTGCGCGCGGCGACGTCCTGCTCCAGGCGCTCGGCGAGGCGCGTCAGGTCGGCCTGGCTGCGGCGCAGGGCCTCGTCCGACCTGTGCCGCTCGATGGCCAGTGCCGCGGTCTGGGTGACGAAGGCGATGGCTTCGAGGTCGTTCTCGGTCGGGGCGCGCGGCTCCGCGTAGTAGACGGCGAAGGTGCCCAGCACCGTTCCCTCCGCGGTCCGGATCGGCGTCGACCAGCAGGCGCGCAGGCCGTGCCCGAGGGCGAGCCCGGCGAAGTCCTTCCAAAGCGGGTTGGTGGCGATGTCGTTCGCGTAGACGGGCTCGCCCCGGGCGATGGCCGTCCCGCAGGAGCCGACCCCCTCGCCGACGGCGATGCCGTCGATGGCGGCATTGTAGGCGGCGGGAAGGCTGGGCCCGGCCCCGTGACGCAGGAAGCCCCCGTCCTCACTCACGAAGAGCACGGAGGTCATCATGTGCCGTTCGGAGCCCTGCTCGACGGCAAGGAGCAACTCCTCCAGCACCTCGTTCAGGGGGACGCCGCGCGCGATCCGGGCAAGCACACGGCGCTCGCGCTCGACGAGGTGGCGGGCGGCGACCGCGCCGTCGTTGTTCCCGAAGGTCAGCATCGGGCTCAGGCCTGCCCGCGCGAGGGCGTGGTCGCCACGGTGGGGCGCCGGTCATGTCCGGCCTTGGCCAGGGCGCGATCCTCGTCGCGCTCGATCAGCAGGCGCAGCCCGGCCCGGATGACCTCGCTCGCCGTTGCGTACTCGCCCTTCTCGACCTGGTCTGCGACGTAGCGCGCGAGCGGGGCGGTCAGCGCGACGTGCTGGGAAAACTTGGCAGCCATCCGCCAAGCTACCATCCGAAGGGATGGGTGACACCTTCAGCCACCCGAAGGTTCACGGGCGAAGGGTCGTGGCCTGCCCCCTGAAAAGTGGTCCTCCCTGAGGTATGGCTTCGCGCCATGTGGAGGATGTTATGATGCGTCGGAAGAAGCATACGGCTGAAGAGATCGTCGCCAAGCTGCGTCAGGTCGATGTTTTGGTCTCGCAGGGACGCAAGGTCGCCGAAGCAATCCGGTCTATCGAGGTGACGGAGGTCACGTATTACCGCTGGCGATCCGAGTACGGCGGCCTGAAGGGTGATCAGGTCAAGCGGCTAAAGTCCTTGGAGATGGAGAACCTGCGCCTGCGTCGGGCGATCTCGGACCTGACGCTGGAAAAGCTTATCCTGAAGGAGGCAGCTTCGGGAAACTTCTGAGCCCGGCTCGCCGCCGGGCTTGTGTCGATCACGTCATGGCCGAGCATGGCGTATCGGAACGGTTCGCTTGCCGCGTTCTCGGTCAGCACCGCTCGACACAGCGCAAGTGCGCCGTGGTGGCCGAGGACGAGGCCGCATTGACCGCCGCCATCGTCGCACTGGCTCTCCAGTACGGGCGCTACGGCTACCGTCGGATCACGGCGATGCTCCAGCGCGACGGCTGGACGGTGAACGTGAAGCGCGTCGAACGGATCTGGCGGCGGGAGGGGCTCAAGGTCCCAGCCCGACAGCCGAAGCGAGCCCGTCTCTGGCTCAACGACGGCTCCTGCCTCCGTTTGCGGCCGGAGCGGCCCGGCCACGTCCGGTCTTACGACTTCGTCGAGCACCGCACGCACAATGGGCGCAAGTATCGGATGCTGAACGTGGTCGATGAGTTCACCCGTGAGTGCCTGGCCATCCGCGTATCCCGTAAGCTGAAGGCGCACGACGTGATCGACGTGCTCTCGGATCTGTTCAGCTTGCGCGGCGTGCCCGGGCATGTCCGTTCGGACAATGGCCCGGAGTTCATCGCCAAAGCTGTCCAAGACTGGATCGCAGCGGTCGGCTCGAAGACGGCTTACATCGAGCCAGGTAGTCCTTGGGAAAACGGGTACTGCGAAAGCTTCAACGCGAAGCTGCGGGACGAACTCCTCAACGGCGAGGTGTTCTACACCCTCAAGGAAGCCAGCGTCGTGATCGAACAATGGCGGAGGCACTACAACAGCATCCGACCGCACTCGTCACTCGGCTACCGCTAGCCTGCGCCAGAGGTCGTCATCTGGCCCACCGAACCGAGCGGCTCAGTGCCGTCCGCTCGCCCTGCCATCGTCACACGACCGACGATGCACTAACTTTGAACCTGGGCCACCGGATGGGGGCAGGCCACTGGCATCGTCGATCAGAATGATATCGTCAACAATGTCCAATGGGATCTCTGAGTAGGTCCGCTGGAGAGTAGCGGCCGCATTGTAGGCGGGGAGGACGACGGCGATCCGTTTTCCAAGCAGCATCACGAGCCTTCCGCTATGCGGCAAAGATCCGCTCGGAGATCCACATCGGTTTGCCACTGCATCACCCTGTTATTAAACAGGGACGTTCGAGGCAGGCGCGCGTACGCGTCGAAGCTTTCCTCGATGAAGCAGCTGAGCGACATCGTCGAGCGTGATGTGTGCCGTCCCGATGCTGGCCGCAGGAAGAGAGCGCTACCAGCAACGCCGTAATGGGCGGCGATCTCAGGATAGACCGGCCAGCTCTCCCCTTTCCCGGGATCACCGGATAGATAATCCTCAAGGTTACATTGCTGATAGCGAATCCCTGCTTGCTCGAGGAGCCCTCGGGCGAGATCGACGACAACATGCAGCTTGATCTGATTGACCGAGTGCATAAAGCAGCCCCGCCGCATCCAGCGCGCTAGGGACGCTTCGAGATCATAGTCCGCCTCAGCACCGAACTCATACAGCCGCTTCGCGGCCTCGGCCCAAAATTCGAAGTAACCAACCCGCTCGAAGGCGCTGCATTGGAACAATTTCATCACTGCACCCTGGGATAGGCCAGAAAGGAAACCGAACAGGACGAGCGCGGAATGTAACTGACCCATCGGCCCTACGATCGGGGAGCGGTGATCGGAACCGACTCGAATCTGATCGGGGTGGAAGGCTGCGAACGCAATTGTTGGAACGCGCACGACCTTGGTATGACCGTGCGAGCCTGCGACCGCTCCAACTGGGCGGCAGATTGGAAGATCGCTTCTTAGGAAGACTACGTCATGCCGATCGAACTCAGATAAGAGTCGTTCTGCCGTATAAAGTTTGGCCGCGGCGACAACGTGCTTGAATGTAACAGCTGCCTCCGGTGCGATGCATCCCATCGCATGCGCGACCGCGGCGCTCTGCTCTCCTCCGACGACGAGGAGGCGCGGCGAGCCACTCGACTGCCGAGCGGAGAAAATCGATCTGACTCTCTGAATTATGGAAGTATCGAGCAACGACATCATCACGATATGCCGACAATTCGGCGTTTCAGATATAGCGTACGGACGCCAAATCTGCTTTTTGCCGCGGTCAAGACGACGAATTCGACCTGATTCAGAGCATGATTTTTAGATAGACGCATTTTTATGCTGTCGTTTGCGGCAGGACTTGCCACATCATTCCGGACCGTATACGTGGGAAAAAATCACACGTCAATGAGCTATAGCATGTTGCCACGTTTTAGATCGTCGTGCCGCAGGACATTTGCCGCCCCAGCCGTTGTCGTCGCCCGCGGACGCATCTGGCGCCAAACCGTGTGTGAACCGAGCCGTTTGTGGGGGTTTCAGCCACCAACACCGCAGCAAGCTGCGGCCCCGAGTACTTCCGCGGCACAAAGCATCCGACGGTAACCCCGGTCTGATTATGCGCTTCTTCATCGACCACGATCAGGGCAATTCGATCCGCGGCTGGATCGTGCCAGACAATCCCCTCGCTATCAGCCGAGTTGCCGTCTCCGTCGATGGACGCCGCGTGGCCGAGATCTCAGCCAGCGTCATTGACGAGGCGTTCAAACGCAATGGCTGGCACGCGACCGGGCAATGCACTTTCGTGCTCACCCATGCGGAGGTGCCGGGGCTGCCGGAGATCCCGCGGCTCGAGCTCTACGACGCCGACACCAACGTACTGATCTACCGTCGCTTGCCGCCGGACGGGACGGTCCCACTACGGACCATGCTGATCAACACCGGCATTGAGCCTGAGACGGCGCTTCAGACCGCGCTCTTCCCACATTTTCAGCACTGCCACTTCAACGTGCATCGCCTGTCTGACGAGATCATGAGGAGTCTTCTAACGACACAAGCTATGCCGTCCGCGCTTTTGTCGGGCGCAATCGTGATCCCGCGTTACGAGGATTATATGACGCCGGACCTGATGGTCACCGCTATCTTGTTACAAGAACCACATGTCGAGATGGCAACTCGTTTGCTCTGGCTAAAGGCGCGGGCTGACGACGCCGCCGATCCCGCTCGCAGCTGGCGCCTGGGCCCGCTCGCCGAGGCCGCATCCTTCGCGGACGAGTATGATTTCACCGACGTAAAGAGCTTCAAGCGGTTCTTCCGCATGCTGCCAGAAGCAGCCTATCGGCTGCTCTACAATCCGCTGACCCGCCAGCTCGGAACTCGCTTGCCGGAGGATCCCCTGCACCCGGGAAATTCGATCGTCGCGGTGGAGGTTCTCGCTCGGGTCGGCATCGTCGGCCACAAGGTCCAGTTCCCCGCCTTCGCGTCGATGTTGTTCGACCGCCTCGGCGTCGACGCGCCGATCCCGATCATGCCGCCGGTGCCCGCCAAGACCCAGGCGTTGGCGGAGCGGCTCAAATCCGTCAAGGCGATCGAGGAGATGCTCGTATTCGACGTGGCCCTATCCGACATGGTGAAAGCTTCGGTCGGGAAGCACTGGGACGGTTGATCTTAGATGGCGCGCAAAACGGATTGAATAGGAACTGTGTAGAAATTAATTATGACTTCTAAAAAGATGAGCCATGTATACTACATTTGGTCACAGTTGCATAATGCTTGCAGGATACGGCGGCCGGTTACATGTGTATGTTTGATCGCGTGACAGTATTACTTAAACAAGCGTCCGTCGAACAAATTTCGTTGTCGCCAGCATTCTGCGGTTAGCCGCCTGAATGCTAAATAAGTCGGATTTAATATTTTAGGATGAGAAATGGGCAATGGGCAAAAACAGAAACCATCATCAGCAGCAAACATCAGGCTTGAGAAACAAAGTTCCCCCCAGTGATATTCGAAACATACATTTCAAGGACGTTCTGTGCCTTATTGCGGTGGCTGTCTGGTCGATAGCGATTTTGAATGTTGACCATCCTGTCCATCGATCGTCGCCAATTGTCTCGTACCTGACCTTCACGGGCTTTCAGATACGCTGACAATCGTTCATTCGGTGTCAGGATGGTCATGTATGCTCCCTCGATCCACTCGTTTGTGAAGAATTGGCGGAATCGAAGCTTGCTTCGACAACGCGCAGATACGCGTTGGGCGCAAATTCGAACTGACCTCGCCGCCGCTCCCGAGGGGGGCGTGCTGCTCGTCGGCAACTCGCACGCAGCTATGCTGGAACACCCCCAGATCGCCGGTCGACCACCGAGCATCAATATTGCCGTCGGCGGTATCACCGCACGTGGTTGCGCCACGCGGCTGGCACGCCTCGACACGCCGGCACGAACCGATGCCGCAGTGCTGATCATCGGGACGAACGACGTCGCCCGGCGCCGTCGCCCGGAACGGCCGGTCACGGGGCGACGGTTCGAGGCCGACGTACGGCGTATCCTCGCGATCCTTGGTAATTGGTCCGCGCATGTCTTCGTCGCCGCCGTGCCGCCCCTCGGCCCCGACGCGGCGGACCATGACGCGGACGCCGTCGTGACCTTTTCAGAGCGCCTTAAGCAACTCTGCGCGGAGAAGCGGCACGTCTTCTTCGATCCATTCGCGGGCATTCGCACGAGCGCCGGAGGCCGCGCGACGACTGGCCTCTTCTCCGACGATATACATCTGGCCGACTACGTGGCCCTCGCTGGTGAGATCGATCGGGTTGTCGGCTCTGTCCTTGATGGCGATCGTCGATCTCAACAGTCGAGTGAGCGTGCAGGCGTTGTTGGATAGAAGCGTAAACGAACGGCGCCGAACGTCCTGTTCGACGCCCGGGGATGCCGATCCCGCGTCGAAGTTGAGGCGGCCCGGATCGTCGGTACCTGAGAAGGCGCGACGCGAAGGCTGACCAGCCGAACCACCTCCTTAGCCAAGCCGGGATAATCGGCCAGGTGAAAGCCGTCGCGATGCAGTCCCGCCAGCGCGAAACCGCTCGCGCCGTCGCGGATCCCGGCGAACGGGTCGAAAAAGGTGAAACCGCTTCGCCCGCATAACGCCCGAAGGCGTTCAGTGAAGGCGATTACCGCGGCGGGGTCACGACCCGTGGTCCATGGGCCGATCGGCGGGACCGCCGCCACAAAGATCTGTTCCGCCCAGGCCGAAAGGGTTTGCAAGATCCGGTCAACGTCGTCGGTGAAGCAGTCCGCAGCCGTCGGCCGGTCTGGGTGTCGCCAGCGCAGAATGTCGTTGGTGCCGACGAACAGCACGGCAGCTGTGGCACCGGCGTCCGGGTGCAGGCTGGCGAGGTGGCGTGCACAATCGGCTGCCGTGCTGCCGCCGATGCCGAGATTGACGCAGCTTCGGCCGCCGAAATCAGGTGTTCCCAGGAACTCGGCATGCGAGTCTCCGACCAAGGCGACGTAGCCGTTCGGTGCCGTGCGGAGCGCGGCGCGAATAATCGGCAAGCGCTCGATCCGGCGCAGACGGATGAATCGCGCCTGCCGCCAATTCTTTATTGGACTATTAAACCAAATCATAGACATTCCATTGCATCAATATATCTTAACGGCACTTTTTTTCGCCAGACAGTGTTTGAATCCGTTCGATAAGACTGCGACATGCGACTAGTATTTGCTTATTAACTAGAAATTGCCGCATGAAAACATGGGAAGAGACTTGCGAACGTTGACAGAAAGCTATCGCGTGATGGCTTCTTCGTCGCAGATCACAGCGGCGTTGCAGTTGGCTTCGGCCTGAAGGTCGATCAAAGCTCGATGCACCGCGGGTTCAGCGCGGTTCGTTGCGAAGGTTCCAAGGAACTGTCGCATGACATGGCGCACCCCGGCATCGTTGATGGTGCGCTGGTCCTCATCATAATACCGCCCGGCATTCGCACTGCCGGTGATGAGGTCGTAAGATGGGAAATACACAATCTTATCGCCTCGCGCGGCGCACAATTCGCCGGCCGCGGCACGCAAAATCGATTTGGAATAACAATTCGAAGTCATGACGTGCTGATCAAGGTAAGTGGCCACCATTGCGACGGGTGAAACCGTCATCACGACGCGCGCTGATGGATTGACACGCCACAACCGGTCCAAAAAACCGTTCAGGTCGTCGATGACCTCGGCGACGCCTACGTTGACGAACGCGTAGAGAGCCGGGTCGTAGGTGCCGCCGGCGACTCCGGGGGCGAGCGGCAGGACTGCTCCATCTGCACGCCAACGCCAGCTTTCGGTCTGACCGAGCGTGATCACCAAAACGTCTAACGTCTCGAACAACCGACGCACGGCGGCAAAATGAGCGTCGCGCGCCGCCCGTACCTCGTCCGCGCTCGCGAAGCCGCCCGGTTGAATCCTCGGCCGGAACGGATCGACGAACCGTCCATCTGCCCGCTCCCAGGTAGTGAGTTCGGGCTCGAAGATCCCGTATGCCCGATCGAACAGCTGCACGAACTGTCGCGTGTAGTACAGATTGCCGTAGCGGGCCGAATATGTGCCGTACTGAAGAGCCTGCGCCTGGGCATGCGACATGCCAGCGGGTGCGGTCTCGGTGACGTAGTAGTTGAACTGCGAAGCACGGAGAGCGACCGCCACGCGCTGCGCGAAACAGGAACCGGCCGTGGCTACCCGGTCGTCGGACGAGATGGTGAAGTTGTCGCTTGAGCGCAGATCCAGGGCGAAAGGCGGCACATTCGTAACAGCATTGGACCAGAACTGCCTGGACGGCAGCGACTTGTACGGGTTGTTCGACATTTTGGCCTC
>NZ_JALNUM010000050.1:0-43106 GCF_026540795.1 Methylobacterium sp. GC_Met_2 | reverse complement strand
CACCGATGACGCAAACAGGCCGCTCCTTCTGGGGCGGCCTGTTTGCGTTCGTGCGCGTTGCGTCGGTCGAACCTTGCCGGAAAGTCATCTGGCCGCGACCGTCCCGTAATCGGGATTCGCTCATGGTTCTCACAGCACGGATCTGCACGACGGATCGTGCAAACGAAGCCGCAGGCCGACCTCGCGCCCTCCGAGGTCTCTGACGCCTCGCTTCGGAACGGGCCAGGACCTGCGCCCCACGGTTCCGGCCCGTTCACCGCACGCGAGGGGAGGGGAATGGCTTGACCATGCTGAGCGAGGCACGTTCCCCCGATCCGCGCGGCGCGCTATGGACCGGATCCATGCGATTGCTCATCATCGAGGACGACCGTGACGCGGCGGCCTATCTGGTCAAGGCGTTCCGCGAAACCGGGCACGTGGCCGACTGCGCGCATGATGGGCTGGACGGCTACGCGCTGGCGCGCGAGGGCGCCTACGATGTGCTGATCGTCGATCGCATGTTGCCCAAGCTCGACGGCCTCTCCCTCGTTCGCTCCCTGCGCGAGCAGAAGGTTGCGACGCCGACCCTGATCCTGTCGGCTTTGGGCCAAGTCGATGATCGCGTGAAGGGGCTTCGCGCCGGCGGCGACGACTACCTGCCGAAACCCTACGCGTTCTCGGAGCTACTCGCACGCACCGAGGCCCTGGCCCGGCGGCAGCTCGGTGCCGGCACCGCGGAAGAGACCCGCTATCGCGTCGGCGACCTCGAACTCGACCGGCTGTCGCACCGCGTCACCCGGTCGGGGCGCGAAATCCCGCTGCAACCGCGGGAGTTCCGGCTCCTCGAATACCTGATGCGCCATGCCGGTCAGGTGGTAACCCGCACCATGCTGCTGGAGCACGTCTGGGACTACCATTTCGATCCGCAGACCAACGTCATCGACGTCCATGTCTCCCGCCTGCGGGGCAAGCTCGACAAGGGATTCCCGTCGCCGATCATCCACACGGTCCGGGGAGCAGGTTACGTGCTGCGCGTCGATGAGGGCGCGGCCGGGTGAACCGGCTGCCGACCGACATGCTCAACCCGTCCGAGACGGGTGCGGCGCGCTTCCAGAAACTCTTCCGCACCACCGCATTCAAGCTGTCGCTCGCCTATCTGGCGATCTTCACGCTCTGCGCCTTCCTGGCGCTCGGCTACGTCGCCTGGAACGCGCGTGCGGTGCTGGACGACCAGATCGTGTCGACGATCGATGCCGAGATCAACGGTCTGTCGGAGCAGTACAACACCGGCGGCCTGCGGCGCCTGATCACCGTGGTCGAGCGGCGCTCGCGGGAACCGGGCGCGTCCCTTTACCTCGTCACGACGGCGGGCGGTGACCACGTCGTCGGGAATGTCGGCTATGTGCCGGCCGCAATCCTGGCCACGCCCGGTCAGAGCGAGACCCGCTACGGCCGCAACGATTCGGATGCCGAAGCGCACCGGGCGATCGTACGCGTCTTCACCCTGCCGGGCGGCTTCCGGCTGCTCGTCGGCCGGGACACTGAGGAGCGCGACCGCCTGCGGGCGGTGATCGGCCGGGCTTTCGGCACCTCCGTGGCGGCCATCATCGTCCTCGGGGTCATCGGCGGCTGGCTCGCGGCAAGTCGCGTCCTGCGCCGGGTCGACGCCATGACGCAAACCACCCGGGCGATCATGGCGGGGGACCTCGACGGACGCCTCCACGTGGCCGGTAACGGCGATGAACTCGACCGCCTCGCATCGAGCCTCAACCAGATGCTGGAGCGCATCGGCGAGCTGATGCGCGGGATGCGCGAGGTCTCCGACAATATCGCCCACGATCTGAAGACGCCTCTGACCCGCCTGCGCAACCGCGCCGACGAGGCTCTACGCCGGCCCTCGACACCCGATGAGCTGCGCGCCGCACTGGAAGCCGTGATCGAGGAGGGCGACGGGCTGATCCGAATCTTCAACGCGTTGCTGATGATCGCCAGGCTCGAAGCCGGCAGCGCAAGCGAGATCATGGCGCCCCACGACCTCGGTGCGGCGGCCCGGGGCGTCGCAGAACTCTACGAGGCACTCGCCGAGGATCAGGGCTTCACCTTGGAGGTTTCGGCGGAGGACGGGGTGGTGGTCGAGGCCAATCGTGAGCTGATCGGACAGGCGTTGGCCAACTTGCTCGATAACGCCCTGAAGTACGCCGCTCCGCCGGAGGGCGGGCCGGGGCGGATCACCGTCGCGGTCTGGCGCGAGAGCGGGCTCGCTCGTCTCGCGGTTTCCGACAGCGGCCCCGGCATTCCCGAGGGCGAGCGCGCGCATGTGCTCGCGCGATTCGTCCGTCTGGAGCAATCCCGGTCGCAGCCGGGGCTCGGGGTCGGCCTCAGCCTCGTCAACGCGGTGGTGCGCCTTCACCGGGGCACCCTGCATCTGCTCGGCAACGGCCCCGGCCTGCGCGTGGAGGTCTCGCTGCCGCTGGCTCAGGGCAATGCGGCCGGCGCGGCGGAACCCGGGGCGGATCCCCGATAGAAACGGAACGCTGCGTGCCGAACCGGGACGATGCTGTGCGCGCTCGATCTCATCCGGCGCCAAACGCTGCCGAACGGCGCCATGGTCGACCGGATGAAGCAGGCATGATCGCACAGGGCGCCATCAGCGTCGGGCTGTCCTGCCTGTGGACAGGGCCGGTGCGCAGACCGGTCGTGACAGGATGTCACATTCCTAAGATCTGAATCTGCCACGGGAGCACGCGGCTCGAAGCGTGGCAGTTTGATGATCGCATCCGAGACTCTGTATCCGTCCGGTGAAGCCTCCGTCCTCGTCCTGCAGGGCGGCGGTGCGCTGGGATCCTATCAGGCCGGCATCTACGAAGCGCTCGCCAAGCAGGAGACGACGGTCGATTGGGTCGCCGGGATTTCGATCGGCGCCATCAACGCGGCGCTGATCGTGGGCAACCCGCCGGACCGGCGCGTCGCCCGGTTGCGGGAATTCTGGGAGCTGGTCTCCTCCGACCTGACCGTGAAGCCGTTCGTCCCGGGCGAGCAGGCCCGGACGGCGTTCAACGAGATGTCGGCGGCCTGGATCGCCACCTTCGGCGTGCCGGGATTCTTCACGCCGCGCGTGCCGCCCGCGACGTTCTACCCGCCCGGCGCTCCGGAGGCGCTCAGTCTCTACGATACCGGGGCCCTCAAGGGCACGCTGGAGCGGCTCGTCGATTTCGACCGGATCAACCGGGGCGAGATGCGCCTCAGCGTCGGCGCCGTGAACGTCCGCTCGGGCAACTTCATCTATTTCGACACCCGGACCGAACGGATCGGCCCGGAGCACATCATGGCTTCGGGGGCGCTGCCGCCCGGCTTCCCGCCGGTGATCATCGACGGCGAGGCTTATTGGGACGGCGGCCTCGTCTCGAACACGCCCCTCGATTACGTGCTCGACACCGAGCGCCAGCGCGACCTCGTGGTCTACCAGGTCGATCTGTTCTCGGCCCAGGGGGCGATGCCCCGCACCCTGGTCGACGCGGCCGAGCGCGAGAAGGACATCCGCTATTCGAGCCGGACCCGGCTCAACACCGACAAGAACATCGAGATCCGCAGGGCCAAGCGTGCCATGCGGCGGCTGATCGAGACGCTGCCGCCGGAGATGCAGGCCGACGACGACGTGACCTTCCTGCGCCAGGTCACCCGCCAGAACTTCATCACGATGATGCAGCTGATCTACCGGCAGAAGAGCTACGAGGGGAACTCGAAGGATTACGAGTTCTCCCGGGCCACGATGCTGGAGCACTGGCAGGCCGGGCACGACGATGCGGTCCGCTCCCTGCGCCACCGGCGCTGGCGTGAGCGGGCGCATAACGAGGACGGCGTCGCCGTCTTCGACCTCAGCCGGCACGCCCGCGATTGAAACGACCCTGACGGAAGCCGGGGCGGACCGATCGCCCCGGCCCGGACGAGCGGAGGTTTGACCATGACCCGCGACGAGATCCTGTCCACGACCTCGATGCCCGCCTTCAGCCCGAGCTATCCGCGCGGGCCCTATCGATTCTGCCAGCGCGAATACCTGATCATCACCTACGAGACCGATCCCCTCGCCCTGCGCCGGGCGCTGCCGGAGCCGCTGGAGCCGCACCCGGACAACCTCGTCTTCTACGAGTGGATGAAGATGCCCGATTCCTCGGGCTTCGGCGATTACGAGGAGAGCGGCAGCGGCGCCTACGCCTTCTATAACGGCGAGCCGTGCAACTTCTCGATCCAGATGTACCTCGACGACGAGCCGCCGATCACCGCCGGCCGTGAGATCTGGGGCTTCCCGAAGAAGTGGGGCCAGCCCCAGCTCAAGCTGATGAAGGATACCCTGACCGGCACGCTGTTCTACGACGAGGAGCGGGTCGCGATGGGCACCATGACCTATAAGCACGAGAGCCTGGAGCACGACCTCGGTTCCGTCCGCGAGGGCTTGCGCAAGCTCAACATCAACCTGAAGCTGCTGCCGGATGTCGACGGCCAGCCGAAGGTCGCCCAGCTCGTGGGCTACCGGCTGGAGGACATCACGGTCCACGGCGCCTGGAACGGCGAGGGCCGCCTCGACCTGATCCCGCATGTCAATTGCCGCGTTGCCGACCTGCCGGTGCGCCGGCTCGTCGGGGCGCGCCACATGGTCGTGGACTTCACCCTCCCGTACGGCACAGTGCTGCACGACTATCTCGCCTGATCACAGGCCCGCCCAGATCCGGAGGATGCCATGACGCTCAAGACCAAGACCGCCCTCGTCACCGGCTCGACCAGCGGGATCGGGCTCGCGATCGCCCGGGCGTTCGCCGCCGAGGGCGCCAACATCGTGCTGAACGGATTCGGCAAGCCGGAGGAGATCGAGCAGGCCCGCACCGCCATCGAGGCGGAGTTCGGGGTGCGCGCGCTCTATTCCGGGGCCGACATGTCGAAGCCCGCCGAGATCGACGCGATGGTCCGGGACGCGCAGGAATGCTTCGGATCCCTCGACGTGCTGGTCAACAACGCCGGCATCCAGTTCGTCTCGCCGATCGAGGATTTCCCGGCGGAGAAGTGGGAGCAGATCATCGCGATCAACCTGTCCTCGGCCTTCTACGCGATGCATGCCGCCATCCCCGGCATGAAGGCGCGGGGCTGGGGGCGGATCATCAACACCGCCTCGGCCCACTCGCTGGTGGCCTCGCCGTTCAAGTCGGCCTACGTGGCCGCCAAGCATGGCATCGCCGGCCTGACCAAGACGGCAGCGCTGGAACTCGCGCCCCACAAGGTGACGGTGAACTGCATCTCGCCGGGCTATGTCTGGACGCCCCTCGTCGAGGCGCAGATCCCCGACACGATGAAGGCCCGCGGCCTCACCAAGGAACAGGTGATCGAGGAGGTGCTGCTCAAGGCGCAGCCAACCAAGGAGTTCGTCACCGTCGATCAGGTCGCCGCGCTTGCGGTGTTCCTGTGCTCCGACGCGGCGAGCCAGATCACCGGTGCCAACATCCCGATGGATGGTGGCTGGACGGCGCAGTAGCGCCCTATTCGGCCCCGCCCGCGCGACCGGGTGGGGCCGTGTTCGATCAGCGGCGGCCGTGGATCAGCAGGGCGATGCCGTAGCCGACTGCACCCGCGATCAGCAGCGCGACCATCGGGTTCTCCTCGACGCGGGCGCCGACCGCAGCGCGCCCGTCGCGCAAGTAGGAGCCGCTCCGATCGTAGACGTCGCCCGCCACGTCGCCCGCGCGGTCATAGGCGTCGCTCGCGACGTCGCCGGCCCGGTCCGCGAGATCACGGGCCGTGTCCTTCACCTGCCCGTAGACGTTCTGCGCCTGGCCCTGGGCGTCGCGGAATCGCCCCTCGACCGAGTCCCGGTTCGAGCCGACGAAATCGCCGGCCGCACCCTGAACCTTGCCGACGGCTTCCTTGGCGCCGCCGACGATCCGATCCGTATCCACCATGACACTCTCCTGGACGTGCGCGGCGCCGCGACGGGGCGCCGCTCGATACGCCGTCGTCCTCGGAACGCGCGAGATGGGGTTTGTGCCCCCGTCCGACGGGAATTTGTGCGCCCGGAGCCCGACAGCGCCGTCGGCGTCAGAGCCCGATCAATTCGGCGATCGCGGTGGCGCCTGCGGCCGGTGAGGTCTCACCCCGGGCCACGGCCGCCTCCGCCTCGGCGGTGCGGCGGCGGACCTCCGGCGACCCGACGAGGCGCTGGTGCAGACGCTCGTCGACGAGCGCCCACATCCACTTCACGTCCTGGGTCCGACGCTTCGCCTGGATCTCGCCGGTGGCGGTGAGCTTCTCCCGGTGATCGACGATCCTGGCCCAGAGGGCTTCCAGCCGCAGGTTGTGGAAGCCCGAGATGGTCACCACCGGCGGCGTCCAGGTCGCGGAAGCCGGGGTCAGGATGTGCAAGGCCGCCCGATACTCGGAGGCCGCCGCGTTGGCCCGGTGCTCGGCCTCGCCGGCATCGGCCTTGTTGACCGCGATCATGTCGGCGAGTTCGAGGATGCCCTTCTTGATGCCCTGAAGCTCGTCGCCCGCCCCGGGGAGCATCAGTACGAGGAAGAAGTCGGTGAGGTCCGCCACCGCGGTCTCCGACTGGCCGACGCCGACCGTCTCCACCAGGATCACGTCGAAACCCGCGGCCTCGCAGAGCAGCATGGTCTCGCGGGTCTTGGCCGCGACACCGCCCAGGGTGCCCGAGGACGGGGAGGGACGGATGAAGGCGTTCGGATCGTGGGCGAGGCGGGCCATCCGGGTCTTGTCGCCCAGGATCGAGCCGCCGGTGCGCGAGGAGGACGGGTCGACCGCCAGCACCGCCACCTTGTGGCCGGCCGCCGTCAGGTTCGAACCGAGGGCATCGATGGTGGTCGATTTGCCGACGCCGGGCACGCCGGTAATTCCCACCCGGATCGCCTTGCCGGTCTGCGGCAGCACGGAATCGATCAGCGTGGCGGCCAGCGCCCGATGATCGGCCCGCTTCGACTCGGCCAGGGTGATGGCTCGGGCCAGGGCGGCGCGGTCGCCGTGCAGTAGGCGCTCGCGCAGGGTCTCGATGTCGATGGACGGCGTCATACCTCTTCATGGCGGGGACGCGGGCCGCCGTCGAGGGGGAGCGCGGCTTGTGTCCCGGGCACAACAAGCCACACCGTGCCCGTACTTCACAGCGATCCGCGACGCGCCTGCCCCGCCACGGCCAAGATCATGCGCCAGGGAAGCGGCCCCCGCCCGAGCGTACCCGGATCATGCCGAGCCAGACCGTCTCACGCCGCGTTATCCTCCGGTTCGGTGCCCTCGCGGGCGCTGCTGGTCTTGCCCCGTCTCTCGGCGCCTGCGTCACCGACGATCTCGGGACCGGCTCGGCTTTGCCCGAGAAGCAATCTGCGCTCGATGTCATGCCGGTGCTGCTGGTCGCCACGACCCGCAAGCCCGTGGGCAATCCGCCGCGGCCACCGTATTTCAGCAGCGAGCGCGGCCGGGGCCTGAGCTTCGCGGAGGTGCGTCTGTCGCCCCCGGATCGATCGCTGCTCGGAAAGGTCTCCGCGGTCATCACCGGCGACTGGACGATCGGCGCCGTGCCCAAGACCGAGAGCGGGCCCGGCGCCGCGGATGCCTTCGCGCAGGCGGCGCTCGGCCGCGACGTGCTGATCTACGTCCACGGCTACCGCGAATCGTTCGAGTCGGCCGCCGTCAGCGCCGCGCGGCTGTCGGACGGGATCCGCTTCCGCGGTGTTTCGGGCCTGTTCACGTGGCCCTCCGCGGCAGCGACCCTGGATTACAATTACGATCGCGAGAGCGCGTTGTGGTCGCGGGACGCCTTCGAGGATCTGCTCAAGGCGCTGGCCGCGACGCCGAGCGGCGGCCGCATCAACATCGTGGCGCACTCGATGGGCACGCTCCTGACACTGGAAACCGTGCGCATGCTGCGCGCGGAGGCCGGCGAGGCGGCGATGGGGCGCATCGGCGCGGTGGTGCTGGCCGCCCCCGACATCGACTTCGACCTGTTCTCCAACGGCGTCTCCCGGCTCGGGCCGGACGTGTCGAAGATCACCGTGATCTCGGCGACCAACGACCGGGCGCTCGAACTCTCCGCGGCTCTGGCCGGCGGCGTCCGCGCGGGCGCGGTGGACCGGGCGAAGCTGGAGGCGCTCGGCGTGCGGGTCGCCGATGCCTCGGATTACGGCGGCGGCCTGATCAACCACGACCTGTTCCTCTCGAACCCGGAGGTGCAAGGCGTGGTCAAGCGGGCGATCGCGCGCGGCGCCGGCGTCTGAGGCTGGACCGTCACCCGGTCCGGGTCGCCATGCTCTGCGGCGGCAAGGGTTCCTCCGGCGGGATCGCCGCGTCGGAGCCGTCGCTGTGGTCGATCTGGTCGGCCCAGACCCGGAAGCCCACCAACGGATTGGGCCCGAAGGTGTGGGTCAGCGGCACGTCCGCGGCGTCGCGCCCATAGGCCACCATCACCCGCCCGATCCGCGGAGCGTTGTTGCGCGGGTCGAACACGTGCCAGCGCCCGCCGAGATAGACCTCCATCCAGGCGGCGAAATCGCCGGCCGGGTGCGGCTCGGGCTCGCCGATGAAGCTGATGTAGCCGGTGCAGTAGCGGGTCGGCACGTTCAGGGCCCGGCACAAGGCCACCGCGAGATGGGTGAAGTCCCGACAGACACCACGCCCGCCCGCATAGGCGTCCAGGGCGGTACGGTCCCGGTGAGCGAACTCATAGCCGAACGCGATGTGGTGGTGAACGAAGTCGCAGACCGCCTGCACCCGGTCCCAGCCCGGCGCGACGTCGCCGAACAGCCGCCACGCCTCGTCCGCCAGCAGGTCCGATTCGCAGTAGCGGCTCGGCAGGAGGAACACGATGGTGTCGGCGGGGAGCGCCTCGACCGGGTGCTGCTCGGCTTGCCGGTGGGCCGGATCGCGCGCGCCGTCGTCACGGATCACCGCGTCGGTGCCGATGGTGAAGTTGCCGGCCGGGGCGGTCAGGCGCCCGCACAGGTTGCCGAACCCGTCGCGGTAGGTCTCCACCGGAACGGGGGGATCGGTGCGCAGCGTGTCGGGTGTTTCGAGGGTTTCGGCCCGGGTGGGATGCACATTGAGCATGACCACCATGGGCACCGGATAGGGGAAGGCGTAGCGCATCTCGCAGCCGAGCCTGATCCGCATGCGCGGTGATCCTTTTGTCCGCTGTTGTCCCGAGCCGGGTGCGCCGCGCCAAATCGCGCCGGCACCGTGGCGACGGGCTTGGCGCCCGCCCGCTTCACCCCTACAGCATCCCCCTGGCGGCGCTCAGGACCGCCGGACGAAACCCACGGGTTTTCGTCCGGGGCCCGGCGTCGCACCCGCGCGATCCCGCTGACCGGGCGCGCCCGAGGACGGTTACGAGAGGGATGCCGGCCATGTTCACGCTCGAGATCGAGGGCACCGCCGTAGCGGTGATCAACAGCGACGAGGCGTCCGCCAAGGACCTGTTCACCTGTGCGGGCTTCAAGGAAGACATCCGGACCATGACGAGCGAGGGCAAGCCGCTCTGGAACGGCACCTCGGCGCTCAAGATCCGGGCCGCCACCGAGGACGAGATCGAGATCTTCGAGGACGCCCTCGCTGAGGATGACGGCGAAGGCGCGTACGTCGAAGACGCGCACCATTCCGGCGCTGATTCGGACGGCGAGACCGACGAGGACGAGGCCGACATCGTCTTCCTGGTCGACATCGACGAGGACGAAGATGAAGCCGACGCCTGAACGCGTCTGAACCGAAGCGCCCCCCGGCCGTTTTCGAACCGATTCGGGATCGAGACCGGGAGGGTTGCATGGCCGATAGCAGGCGGATGGTCGACGCGTTGGTGCGCTCACGGCGGAGCGGCCTCGCCGCGGGTGCGGCGCTGGGTGGGCTCGCGCTGATCAGCGGCCTCGCCTTCCGGGCCCTGCGCGGTACCGAGGCACCACCGCCCGCCTCGGGCGGTCCGGATTTCGCGGCCGTCGCGGAGGATGAGGCCCGGCTGATGCTCCGGGCGATGGTGGCGGCCACAATTGCAGACGGTCTGGTCGATGCCGCGGAGCGCAAGCGCCTCCAGGCCGCCGTCTCCGAGGCCGGGCTCGATGCGGACGGGCAATCCTGGCTGGAGCGGGAGCTCGAAAGCCCCGCCGATGTGGATGAGATCGCCGAGCGGGTGGCGGGCCCCGACGCTGCGGCCCGGATCTATGCGGCCGCCCGGCTCGCCATCGATCCCGACACGCTGCAGGAGCGCCAGTTCCTGAAGATGCTGGCCGAGGCCCTGGATCTGCCGGCCGACGCGACGAACCGAATCGAACGCGACATCGCCGCCTGACCGTCGCCGCACGGCTTGGCACGCCCGACGCCGCGAGGATCCTTCCGCCATGGGTGCGGAGGTTCTCGTGGTGGGAGATGGGGATCTCATCGAATCAGGCTGGAAACAGCTTTTGTTACGGGGTTCTGCCGTTCTGCAACACCCAGCGATGCTTTGAGGAAGATCTGGCTGGCTGAACGCTGGCTAATCGGCGCAAGTCTGCTTAGCATCGCGGCCCGGGGAAGGGCCGGACAGGCCCGATCGAGAGGGCCGGGACGCATCATGGCAGGATTGTCGCCGCCCGCTTTGTCCCGCGCATGGCCGGCCGTCTGTGCCATGGCCGCCCTGTTGCTGACTGGGGCCGCCGAGGCAGCCGATCCGTCGCCGGGACCGCTCACCATCGCCGCGCAGGGCAGCTTTTTCGTGGGCGGCCGCGATGTCCAGTCCGACACGCTCTCGACGCTGCCGGCCTACGCGCCCTCGGGCACGATCAGCGTCGACCAGATCTATGTCCGCTATCAGCTCCCGGTCGCGCCGGTCCGACCACCGCTGGTCCTGATCCATGGCTGCTGCCTCACGGGAAAAACCTGGGAGACGACGCCGGACGGCCGCATGGGCTGGGACGAGTACTTCGTGCGCCGCGGCTTTCCGACCTACGTCATCGATCAGGCGTGGCGCGGCCGCTCGGCGGCGAGCCCGGCTCAGGTCGACGCGGTGAAGATGGGCCGAGCCGAGCCCAACACGCTGCCGGCCGTGTTCTCGGCCGGCCGGGAGCCGGCCTGGGCGATCTTCCGGTTCGGCCCGGAATATCCGAAGGTGTTTCCGGGGATGCAGTTCCCCCTGGAGGCTCAAGAAGAGTTCTGGAAGCAGATGGTCCCGGATTGGTCGGCTGCCCTGCCGGTGCCGAACCCGACCGTGCCGGCCCTCTCGGAACTCGCCAAGCGACTCAAGGGTGCGGTGCTGGTCTCGCACTCGCAATCGGGGATCTACCCGTTCCAGACCACCGCCCTCGACCGCACGGGCATCCGGGCGATCGTCGCCATTGAGCCCGCAGGCTGCCCGGACCCGGCCAAGGACGACCTCGCGCCGTACAAGGACCTGCCGATCCTGGTCCTGTTCGGCGACTACGTCGACACCTCGTCACGCTGGGCACCCCGGCTCAAGCAATGCCGCGGCTTCGTGGCGGCAGCCAATGCCGCGGGCGGTCGCGCCGAGCTGATCCTGCTGCCGGAGATCGGCATCCACGGCAATTCGCACATGCTGATGCAGGACAAGAACAGCCTTGATATCGCCGATTGGCTGGCCGGCTGGATCGAGAAGCGGGCCGCGGTGAAATCTTGACGCGGGGCAGTGGTCCAATCCCGTCCACCCCACGCATCCCGAGGGGCCTACGTCAGCAGGCCTCCGATATGCTCCGGCACTGAGGATGAGGTGGAAATTGGGATTGAGCCGGGGACCTCAGTCCGGCTTGCGCTCGCTCAGGAATGTCCCCATCCGCTCCAGCGCCCGGCGGATATTCGCCTCCGAATTGGCGTAGGACAGCCGGATGTAGCCCTCGCCGTGGACTCCGAAATCCGGTCCGCCGATCACCGCCACGCCTGCCTCTTCAAGGAGCGTGGAGGCCAGCGCCTTCGCTTTCCAGCCGGTCTCGGAGATGTTCGGGAAGGCGTAGAACGCCCCCTTCGGCGCGATGCAGGAAATCCCCGGCAGGGCGTTCAAGCCGTCCACCACGATCGCCCGGCGCCGGTCGAACGCGGCGACCATGTCGGACACGCAATCCTGTGGGCCGTCGAGGGCTGCGATGCCGGCCCACTGCGTCGATGCGTTGACGCAGGAATGGGCGTTGACCGCCAGCTTGCGCGCGGCCTCGTAGAGCGGCTTCGGCCAGACCGACCAGCCCAGCCGCCAACCGGTCATCGCGTAGGTCTTGGACGCACCATCGAGGTAGATCAGCCGATCGCGGATTTCTTCGTACCTTAACAGCGAGTGATGGGCCTCGCCGTCGTAGGTCATCGTGCCGTAGATCTCGTCCGACAGCACCGCCACGTCGGGATGGTCGGCCAGCCCCTGCACCAGGGCGTCGATCTCGGCCTTCGGGGTCACGCCGCCCGTCGGGTTCGCCGGCGAATTGACGATCAGCAACCGGGTCCTGGGGGTGATCAGCGACAGGGTCTCGGCCGCCGAGAACGCGAAGCCGTTCGCCTCGCGGATCGGCACCGGCACCGGCGTCGCGCCCGTGAACTCGATCATCGACCGATAGATCGGGAAGCCGGGATCTGGATACAGGATCTCCACGCCGGGCGCGCCGAACATCAGGATCGCCATGAACATGGTGACCTTGCCGCCCGGCACGATCATCACGGAATCCGGCGAGACCGCGACGCCGTGGCGGCGGTGGATGTCGCGGGCAACCGCTTCGCGCAGGGGCGGGATACCGACAGCCGGCGTGTAGCCGTGATGGCCGTCGCGCAGCGCCTTGATGCCGGCCTCGACCACATGGCCCGGGGTCGGCATGTCGGGTTGGCCGATGCCGAGATTGATCACGTCGCGGCCCTGGGCCGCCAGGGCCTGGGCGCGGGCCAGCACCGCGAAGGCGTTCTCCTCGCCGATGCGGGAGAAGGCCGGGACCACGTGCAGCATCGCGCCCTCCGCGCGTTGGGATGTCAGGGCTTGGTGCGCTCGCCGAGCTTCATGGCGGCGAACGACATCCCCACGGAGATCAGGCCGAGAATCACGAACGTCTTCACCGAGGCGTAGAACAGGGCCGGCTCGATGCCCGTGTCGGTGTAGAGCACGAGGCCGATCGCCGCGAGCGGCAGCGAGAGCAGGATGAAGATGGGAACGAGCGGGTTCATGTTCGGCACTCGGATCCGGCGTGCAACGGCGTGCGCGCCCCTGGAAAACGAACCTGCATAGCACCGTGCCGCGCCGGTTGGGACCCCGGGGGCTGCAGTTTTTCGCCGAGCCGCCGGTCCGCTCACGCTTGCTCAATCTTTCGGCTCGATACTGATCTCGGGAGATCGAAACCGAATGAGCCGATCAACGGTCCAGTGGCCAGGAAAAGGGCCGGGCGCTTCGGGCTCCGGTGCGTCCCCCGTCGATATGCTGGCTGCGCAGATCGGGAAACTGCTGCGCCACCCGGCCTACCGGCGCGGAGCGATCGTCAGCCCCCTGTTGCTGCGCCACCTGCCAACCGATGCCGGCTATGCCTGGAACGGCGAGGCCGCCCTGCGCGCGCGCCTCACGGCGGCCGGTCTCGACGCGGCCAGCATCAATCATCTGTTGCGGAACGCCCAGGACGAGTTCCTGCGCCTGCGCAGGCCCGCCGACGCCTGAACCGGTTCAAGCCGGGACCCGCACCGTGGCCCGCAGGCCGCCGAGCGGGCTATCATGCAGGGCGATGTCGCCGCCATGGGCGCGGGCGATGTCCCGGGCGATCGCGAGCCCCAGGCCGGAGCCGCCGGCATCCTGGCGGGCATCGTCGAGCCGCACGAAGGGTTTGAACACCGCCTCCCGGCTCTCCGGGGGAATGCCCGGCCCGTCGTCGTCGATCGAGACGAAGAAGGCGCGGGCCTCCAGCCGGCCGGAAATCGCCACCGTCTCGCCGTAGCGGGCAGCGTTGGATGCCAAGTTGAACAGGCAGCGCCGGAAGGCATCCGGGCGCACCGTGATCTCGGGCGCCCCGGCCAGCTCCACCGTGGAGACATGCGCGCCGAGCCGCTCGACATCGGTGCGGATGTCCTCCAGCAGCGACCGCATGTCGGTGGGGCTGGCGAGCTCGGCCGAATCGCCGCGGGCGAAGGCGAGGTAGCCTTCGAGCATCCGGCTCATCTCGTCGACGTCGCGGCTGAGGTCCTCGATCTCGTCCGTCTGCTCGATCAGCGCCAGGGACAGGCGGAACCGGGTGAGGATCGTGCGCAGGTCGTGGCTGACGCCGTTCAGCATCGTGGTGCGCTGTTCCATCGCCCGCTCGATGCGGCGCTTCATCTCGATGAAGGCGTGGCCGGCCTGCCGCACCTCCCGGGCGCCGCGCGGCCGGAACTCGATCTCCCGGCCCTTGCCGAACCCCTCCGCCACGGCGGCGAGCCTCAGGATCGGCTTGATCTGGTTGCGCAGGAACAGGATCGCGACGCCGAGCAGCACCAGCGAGGAGCCGATCATCCAGACCAGGAAGATGTGCGAGTTCGACGCGTAGGCCTGGCTGCGCCGGGCGGTGATGCGCATCACCCCGTCGGGGATCGCCACCCGGATCTCAATCAGGTTCGAGCGTCCGACGGTGTCGATCCAGAAGGGGCGGCGGATCTGACGCTGGATCTCGTCCGAGAGTGCCTCGTCCAGGATCGAGAAGAACGGCCGCGGCCCCGGCGGCGGCAGCTTGGCGCCCTTGAGGATGTCGAGGTCGAGGTTCAGCCGTTCGCCGGCGATGCGCGAGAGGGTCTCGGCGTCCTTGTCCTGCGGGTAGCTCTCGTAGATGTCGATCAGCGCGGCGACGTCGGCGGTGACCGCCGCCGAGAGGCGCTTGGTCACGAGCTGCCAATGCCGCTCCATGAAGGTGTAGGCGATCACCGACTGGAGCAGCACCACCGGCGCGATGATGATGATCAGCGACCGGGCGTAGAGCCCCTTCGGCAGCCGGTCGCCCACCGCCCGGCTGATTCGCTTCCACAGCCGGCGCGGGCCCGAACGCGGGGGATCCTGGCGCAGGGCGCGGGCGAGGGCGGGATCGGGGGCGTTCATGAGGGCGGGCGCCCGGACCGGGCCGATCGGGAGACGCGGATATCGGTCTGCGCACAACGTCCAACCCACGCCCTCATCCTGAGGTGTGACGCAGCCGCCTCGAAGGAGGCCTCCGGAAATCGCGGCGCGGTCCGGAGTCCTCCTTCGAGGCCGCCGCTTCGCTCCGGCGCGTCAGGATGAGGGCGTGGGTTGGATCGGCCGAACACGTCTCGGGACACTGCCTGTGCGAACGCATGGATCCATAAGGTATTGGGGTTCGCCGTTCTCCGCCATCGTCTCGTGAGACGCGACCCTTTCGGCGGAGGCCGGACCGACTTGCGCGCCGCCGCTGGGGCTATACCTGTAAGCCTGCGGGGGGGCGCCCGCCGAAGGCTTCCGCGCGCAATGCTCAGCACCGACACAGACATCCTCTCAGCCGCCGAATCCTGGCGGCGCGATGGCCGCGCCGTGGCGCTCGCCACCGTCATCGAGACCTGGGGCTCCGCCCCGCGCCCGGTGGGCAGCCACCTCATCGTCGACGATGCGGGGAACTTCCTGGGCTCCGTCTCGGGGGGATGTGTGGAGGGCGCCGTGATCACCGAGGCCATCGAGGTGATCGAAGCCGGGGCGCCGCGCGTCCTCGAATTCGGCGTCGCCGACGAGACCGCGTGGCGGGCCGGCCTGTCCTGCGGCGGGCGGATCCGGGTTTTCGTCGAGCGGGTCGACTGATGCGCGCCGACCTCCTGTCCGTCCTCAACGCCGAGCGGGCCGCCCGCCGGGCTGCCATCCTGGTCACCGACATCGCCGACGGCGCGCAGCGCCTCGTGCGCGAGGCGGAGATCGCCGCCGATCCCCTCGGCGCGGTGCTCGCCAAGCATCTTGCCTCGGCCAAGAGCGGCCTCGTGGAAGCGGACGGACGCACGCTCTTCCTGACCGTGCATGTGCCGCCGGTGCGGCTCGTGGTGATCGGCGCCGTCCATATCTCGCAGGCCATGGCGCCGATGGCGGCGGGGCTCGATCTGGCGCTGACGGTGATCGATCCGCGCACCGCCTTCGCCACGCCCGAGCGCTTCCCGGGCGTCGAACTCGTGGCCGAATGGCCGGATGCCGTGCTGGGCTCCCGCGTGCCGGCGCTCGATCGCTACTGCGCGCTCGCCGCCCTGACCCACGATCCGAAGATCGACGATCCGGCGCTGAAGGCGGCGCTCGCGGCGGACTGCTTCTACGTGGGCGCCCTTGGCTCCCGGAAGACGCATGCGGCCCGCGTCGCCCGGCTTACCGAAGCCGGCTTCACGCCGGAGCAGATCGGCCGGATCCGTGCGCCGATCGGGCTGCCGATCGGAGCGGTCAGCCCCGCCGAGATCGCACTCGCCGTGCTCGGCGAGGTCGTGGCCTCTTTGCGCCGCGTGCCCCGCCCGGAGGCCGCGTGAGGTTCGGCCCCGTCCCGGTCGCCGAGGCGGCCGGGCTGATCAGCGCCCATACCGTGCGGCGGGAGGGGCTGACCCTGCGCAAGGGCGCGGTGATCCCGCAGGATCTGGCGGCGGATCTGGCCCGTTCCGGTGTGTCGGAGGTCGTGGCCGCCGCCCTCGAACCGGGCGATGTCGGTGAGGATGCCGCCGCGGCGCGCCTTGCGTGTCACCTCGCCGGGCCGAACCTGCGGGTGGAGGCGCCGTTCACCGGCCGCTGTAACCTCTACGCCGAGACCGCAGGTGTGCTGACCCTGGACCCGGCCCGGATCGACGCGGCGAACGCGGTCGATGAAGCGGTCACGGTGGCCACGCTCCCCCGGTTCAAGCCGGTGGTGGCAGGCGAGATGATCGCGACCGTCAAGATCATCCCCTATGCAGTGCCCGGCGCGGTGCTGGACCGCGCCTGCGCGGCGGCCGGGGGCGGCACGCTCGCGGTTGCGCCCTATCGCCGACGCCAGGTGGGCGTCGTGTCGACCCGGCTGCCAAGCCTCAAGGAGACGACGATCGACAAGACCCTTCGGGTGCTGGCCGAGCGCCTCGCCCCCGCGGACGCCACGATCGTGGCCGAGATCCGGGTGCCGCACGCGGCCGATTCCGTCGCGGAGGCTCTGGCGGGCGCAATCGACGGCGCCGGGGCCGATCTCGTGGTGGTGTTCGGCGCCTCGGCCATCGCCGACCGCCGCGACGTCATCCCGGCCGGCATCGAGGCCGCCGGGGGCCGGGTCGCCCATCTCGGGATGCCGGTCGATCCCGGCAACCTGCTCCTCGTCGGCAGCCGGGGCGACGTTCCGGTGATCGGCGCCCCGGGCTGCGCGCGCTCGCCGAGGGAGAACGGCTTCGACTGGATCCTTCACCGCCTGCTGGCCGACCTGACCGTGACCCGGGCCGACATCGTGGCGCTGGGCGTCGGCGGCCTTCTCATGGAGATCGTCTCCCGGCCGCAGCCCCGCGCCGGGGGTGAGGCCGTCGGCGAGGCGGAGGCCGATGCCTGAGATCGGAACGGTGCTCCTCGCCGCGGGACGCGGGAGCCGGTTCGGCCCGGCGCCGAAACTGCTCGCGCCGCTCGACGGGAAGCCCCTGGTCCGCCACGCCGCGGAGTCCGCTCTGGGTGCCGGGCCGCGCCCGGTGGTGATCGTGCTGGGCGCGCACGCGGATGCGGTCCGGGCGGCGCTTGCGGGCCTCGACCTGATCTACGTGGAGAATCCCGATTTCGCCGCGGGCCTCGCCACATCGCTGCGGGCCGGGCTCGCGGCGCTGCCGGCATCCTGCACCGCCGCCGTGGTGGTTCTGGGCGACATGCCACGGGTGACGGCCGCCCATATCGACCGCCTCGTTTCGGCCTTCGCGGATGCGGAGCCGGCAGCCGTGGTCCCCGTGCAGGACGGGCGTTACGGGAACCCGGTGCTCCTGAACCTGCGCCGCCTCGGCGCCGACATTTCGCACCTGCGCGGCGACCATGGCGCCGGGCCGCTCCTTCGGGGACGGGCGGATGTGCTGGAGATTCCGGGCGACGCCGCCACCGGACTCGACATCGATACGCCGGCCGCACTCGCGGCCCTGCGGGACATTCAGGCCTGAGCGGTCAGGTCTCGGCGCTCTTGCGCGCCGTGCGGGCCTCGGCGCGGCACCGGTCCGAGCAGTAGCGCACCTCGTCCCAGACCCGTGCCCACTTCTTCCGCCACGCGAACGGCTTGCCGCATTGTTCGCAGACCTTCTGCGGAAGGTCGCCCTTGCGGCGCATCGGCGGCATCCGTCCTCCTTATCCCTGCACCGGCCCTGCGTTCGGGCGATCCTGGGTTTGCCTGTGCCGCGCGCGCGCATCCAGGAGGTGCGCGAGGCCCAGCATGACCGCGATACCGCCGACATTGACGGCGACCTGAAGCGGCCATGTGGCGTCGAAGGTCCGGTAGAGGATGCGGCCGATGAGCGCCGCCAGGCAGCCGGCGGCGAAGACCTCCAGCGAATGCCGGCCGCAGGCATCGACCAGCCGGAGCCGGCGCCATCGGCTGAGGCGGGCGATCACAGGTACGCTGAGCAGCAGATAGATCAGCGCCAGGATGTCGAGGAGCCGCAGGGGCCCGACATGGCTCTTGTCGGGCGCGTCGATCGCCAGCGGCCTGAGATCCGGCAGGCCCCACGCGGTCCAGGAACCGCCCTGCAGCAGCGCGAAGCCGAGATAGGCACCGGCCGCCGCCGCAGCCCAGTTGCGCCAGGGCAGCAGCCCGTCCCCGGCCCGGACCGCAAGCGCCAAGGCTGCCCCGATCACGAACAGGAACTGCCACGCGAACGGATTGAAGTACCATCCGTCATCGACCGCGGCGGCGTTCGGCAGGTTGAGCTGGTGATCGACGTTTGCCGCGAGCCACAGCGTGCCGGACAGCGCCAGCACGCCCCAGACGCCGCGCCGCATCCCGAAATGGACAAGCGGGAACACGGCCAGCAGCAGGATGTAGAGCGGCAGGATGTCGAGGTAGTTGGGCAGCGCGTTCAGCGCGAGCCCGCGCAGCAGGCCCGGCACGAGGCCCATCTGGATCAGGGGCGCCACGCCGAATCGCGGCACGAGCCCGGTGAGATCCATCCAGATCCGGACGATGATCAGCGTGGCCAGGAGCAGCCCGGCCTGGAACAGGTAGATGCGCAGGCAGCGCCGGGCGATGCGCGCCAGCGCGGTCCGGGTCCCCGCCCGCCGGAACAGCCCGCCATAGGCGATCATCGAGGAGTAGCCGGCCAGCAGCACGAAGATTTCGGCCGCGTCCGAGAACCCGAAATTGTGCACCGTGAACAGGGCCGGGGCGTTGCGCGGGATGTGGTCGACGAAGATCGTCAGCAGCGCCAGCCCGCGCAGCACGTCGACCCGCGCATCCCGCAGGGGCTTTGCGGGATGCGGCGTCTCAGCGGGATCCGCGGGAGGACGCGGCGCGGCATTGAGCGCCCGGCGTTCGAGATCGTCGATGCGGTTCAAATTAGGTCATCGTCGGGTGCGCTGCGGTCGGATACGGCGCGATAATACCGCAGTGCAGCGCGGGCGCTGCGGGAGACTACGTCGATCACGCGTCTTTGTTCACGGGCGGCGTGAGCTCATCCATGGAGGGCGCATGCGCGCGCTCCGGGTCCTGCCCGACGCGGTGCGGCGAAGGGCGCTCGCCTCGCGCCCGGAGGGGGTATAGACGCGACGGATCGATCCCGCCGCCAGCGACGGTGCCGGGCAGGGGTAGGGTTCATGCGCGTCCTCGTCACCGGAGCCGGAGGTTTTCTCGGCCGCCGCCTGCTAGAGGCGCTGCGCCGGGACCTGCCCTCCGGCAGCCGCATCCTCGGCGTCGACCGCGCCGCGCAGCCGCCGCTCGACGGCGTGACGTTCCTCATGGTCGATCCGTTCGATGCCGGACGGCTCGGCGCGGCGGTGGCGGAATTCGAACCGACCCTCGTGTTCCACCTCGCCGCTCTGGCCTCGGTCGCTCAATCGCGCGAGACGCCATCCTACGCGTGGCGGGCGGATCTCCTCGGCACGTTGAACCTCGCCGAGGCGCTGGCGAAATCGGGTGCGACCCTCGTGTTCTTGAGTGCGAGCGTGGTCTACGGCGAGGCGTTCCGGGTCAAGCCGCGTCCGGATGAGAGCGTGACCCCGCGGCCCGACACGATCTCGGGACGGACCAAGACCGCCTGCGAGTACATCCTGCGCGACGTGCTGGCGCATGCCGGCGTGAAGCATCTCGTACTTCGGCCATCGAACTACATCGGACCCGGGCAGGCCGAGACCTTTGTGGTCGCCTCACTGGCCGGCCAGATCGCCCGCATCGAGCGCGGGCTCGCGCCTCCGTGCCTGCAGGTCGGCGATCTCTCGGCGGGACGCGATTTCTTCGACGTGGCCGATTTCACGGCCGCCTGCATACGCCTGACAGAGCGGCTCGCGGATCTGCCGGATGGCGGCATCTACAATGTCGGATCCGGCACCGTGACCCCGGTCTCCGGAATCCTAAACGCGCTGCGCGACATGACGGACGCGACCTTCACGGTGCGGGTCGTGTCCGACCGGGTGCGGGACGCGAGCACCCTCGCCGAGGGCTGCGACCCGTCGGCCTTCATGGCGGCGACGGGCTGGAAGCCGGTCATTCCCCTCCCGCAGAGCCTGTCGGCGATCCTTGCGGAGGCTCGCGTGCGGCTTGGGTGACGGGGCACGGTCGTGGAGATCGAGCGCAGCGCCGCCGGCCGTCTCCCCCGGAGAGGAGGAGGGCGCGACGTCCGGATGGCTCGCGCCCCACAATCGTTCCGCTGACGCTCAGCGCGAGAAACGCTTGTACTTGATCTTCTTCGGCATGATGGAGTCGGCCCCAAGCCGGCGAACCTTGTCGGCCTCGTAGTCGGAGAAGTTGCCCTCGAACCATTCCACGTGGCTGTCGCCCTCGAAGGCGAGGATGTGGGTCGCGATGCGGTTCAGGAACCAGCGATCGTGGCTGATGATCACCGCGCAACCGGCGTAATCCTCCAGCGCATCCTCAAGGGCGCGCAGGGTCTCCATGTCGAGGTCGTTGGTCGGCTCGTCGAGGAGCAGCACGTTGGCGCCGCCCTTCAGGGTCCGGGCGAGGTGCACCCGATTGCGCTCGCCGCCCGAGAGGGTGCCGACCTTCTTCTGCTGGTCCGGCCCCTTGAACGCGAAGGCTGCGCAATAGGCGCGCGAATTGATCTCGCGCTTGTTGAAATAGATGATGTCGTTGCCGCCCGAGACTTCCTGCCAGACCGTGGCGTTCGGATCGAGGGCGTCACGCGACTGGTCGACGTAACCGAGCTTGACCGTCTCGCCGACCTCGATCTTGCCGTTGTCGGGCTTCTCCTGGCCTGTGATCATCTTGAACAGCGTGGTCTTGCCGGCGCCGTTCGGGCCGATCACGCCGACGATGCCGCCCGGCGGCAGCTTGAACGACAGATCCTCGATCAGCAGCCGGTCGCCGAACGCCTTGCTGAGGTGCTCGAACTCGATGACGTTGTTGCCGAGCCGCTCGTCGATCGGGATGACGATCTGCGCGGACGCATCGACCTTGTTGTTCTGCTTGGCGACCAGCTCCTCGTAGCGGGTGATGCGCGCCTTCGACTTGGACTGGCGCGCCTTCGGCGAGGCGGCGATCCACTCCTGCTCGCGGGCGATGGAGCGCTGCCGGACCATGTCCTCGCGGCCCTCCTGCTCCAGGCGCTTCTGCTTCTGCACCAGCCAGGCCGAGTAATTGCCCTCGTACGGGATGCCCTTGCCGCGATCGAGCTCCAGGATCCAGCTCGTGACGTTGTCCAGGAAGTAGCGGTCGTGGGTCACGATCAGGATCGCACCCGGATACTGGCGCAGGTGGCCTTCGAGCCAGTTCACCGTCTCGGCATCGAGGTGGTTGGTCGGCTCGTCGAGGAGCAGCAGTTCCGGCTCCCACAGGAGCAGGCGGCACAGCGCGATGCGGCGGCGCTCGCCGCCCGAGAGCGTGGCGACCGGCTGCTCGTCGCTCGGGCAGCCCAGCGCCTCCATGGCCTGATCGATCTTGGAATCGAGTTCCCAGAGGCCCAGCGACTCGATCCGGTCCTGGAGCTCGGTCATCTCGTCGGCGGTCTCCTCCGAGTAGTTCATGGCGAGCTCGTTGTAGCGGTCCAGCATCGCCTGTTTCTCGGCGACGCCCTCCATCACGTTCTCGCGGACCGACTTGTTCGGATCGAGCTGGGGCTCCTGCGGCAGGTAGCCGACGCGCGCGCCCTGCGCGACCCAGCCGTCGCCGGTGAACTCCTTGTCGAGGCCGGCCATGATCTTGAGCAGCGTCGACTTGCCCGAGCCGTTGATGCCGAGCACACCGATCTTGGCGTCGGGGTAGAAGGACAGGTTGACGCTATCCAGGACCTTCTTGCCGCCGGTATAGGCCTTGGTCAGGCCCCGCATGTGGTAGATGAATTCGCGAGCCATCGCGGAAATCCTCGGCGTGGTGTGCGGGATGCGCGATGCGTGCCAATGGCACGGGGCAGGCGCGGGGCCCATCCCCCGTCCTGTACGCACGCCCCGACGATATAGGAATCACGCTGTTCGCCTATCAGGCCCGCCGGGACGCGGCAAGGATGCCGGCTTTGCCCCGCTTGACCGGACCGCTCAGGCGAACGGGTTCGGGACCGATTTCGGCGCCGCCTCGAGACCTTCCGCCACCGCCTCGGGCAGGTCGTCGCCCTCCAGGGCCTTCACGATGGCGTCGAGCGTCTGCTTGAGCAGCCGCGCCTGGGTGAGGCCGCTCTTGTCCCGGGTCAGATCGAGGGAGCCGTGAAGCGCGATCCGGTCTGTGCCGTTCTCGAAGCAGAGGGCGCCGATAGTGCGCACCCCGGCATCGTCCGCGAAGGGCGCGAAGGACTCGGATGGGGGCTCGGCTTTGGCGCGGCGCTTGTCCGGCGGCCTGTCCTTTTGCATGCATCCCTCTCAGAAAATTCCGCGCAGCACGTCGCGGACGAATTTGCGCAGGGCGCGGTTGATCTCGCGCTGGAGCCAGTCCTGCCACGTCGGCTCATGGCGCGGACGGTGCTCATCGGCGCGGGCGGAAGCGTGCGGGTCCGGCAGGGTCATCGCGGTGGTCCGGGCCCCGACCGGCAGTCCCGGGAAAACGTCGATCCCGGCCTGCCGGTTCAGCTCGTCGATGGAAACCGCGCGCCAGTCGCGCGAATCCTCGTTGGGGGCAAGATAGGCTCCGGCTTCACCGCTTGCCGGATCGTAGAGCGCCTTGAACAGTTGCGTCGGCACCAGCACGCCGCCTTTGATCTGCTGGACTGCATCCCCCGAGAAGATGACGCCCGTGACTACGAAGATCGAGCCGCGTCGGGTCGCCAGCCGCCGCGTGCTCTCCTCGATATCAGCCCAGAGCCCGCGATTCAGGGCCCGGTTCTGCGGCACGATGTTGGCGAGGCTGAAGGATTCGGCCTGGGCGCTGAGCGTCGGCATGTCGCCCGCCGGGGCGAGGTGGCCCCGGTCGAAGCCGCTGCGGACGTAATCCTCCAGCGAGGCCCGCTCATCCGCCGGCAGCCGCAGTTCCTCGTGAAACGAATCGTCGCGCGCCACGGTGCGGGCCGCGGCGACGCTGGCGCGGGTCAGGTGCTCCACGGAATAGAGCGGCGTGTGCGTCACGCCAGAATGGAGCACCGCAAACGCCTCGAAGCAGAGCCGGACCGTGCGCGTCGCCAGCTTGGGGTTTGTAAGAACCGGCGCCTGCCCGTCGGAGAACAGAGCTGGACAGGCGTCCTCGGCCCGCGCGGCCGGAGCGGACGACGCAATGAGGAGGAGTGCCGTGGCACAGAGCCTCCGTCGTATGCTCACCAGCATACGCGCACCCGCCGCTCGCCCTCCGGCGTCGGTCGGTTCCGCCACGTACAGGGGCGGCCGAGATGTCGGGCGAAGGGCCGCACGTCGCGATCCGGGCCGCCGGGGGCGAGCCGCGGCGGGCAATCGCCCAGGAAGTTGCAGAGGAAATCAAGGTTACCGTCCGGCTGTCGTGGCTGGGCGTAAGCTTGGCCGTTACCCGTAATCGCCAGCGTGAGCAGGATTGTGCACAGACGAGCCGGACTCAAAGGTGGACCTCTTGTGGCGGTGAAGGCACGTAACTGAAAAAAGTGGCGGCCTGACATTGATCGGGCAGCCGATCATCCGTAACTGGCACTATCATGACAGCGACGGACGGGTGGGTTCTAGCATGAACGCGGGCCTCCGGATGCCTGTATCGCGCCGGCCAAGGGCACGCGAAGGGGCCGTCGCCACACTCGAACGAGCGGATTCGACCATTGGCGATATCACCTGAGCAATCGGCGTTGCTGGATCGCGTCCCGAACCCGGCAGCGTTGCGGCGTCTTCCGGAATCGGAGCTGCAGACGGTGGCGGATGCGGTGCGCGCCGAGATGATCGACGCCGTCTCGATCACCGGCGGCCATCTCGGCTCGGGGCTGGGCGTGGTCGAGCTGACCGTCGCGCTGCACCACGTGTTCGACACCCCCGACGACCGCATCGTCTGGGATGTCGGCCACCAGTGCTACCCGCACAAGATCCTGACCGAGCGCCGCGACCGCATCCGCACGCTGCGCCAGGGCGGCGGCCTGTCCGGCTTCACCAAGCGCTCCGAGAGCGTCTACGACCCGTTCGGCGCGGCGCATTCCTCGACCTCGATCTCGGCGGCGCTCGGCATGGCGGTCGCCCGCGACCTCGACAACGCCACCGCCAAGCACAAGGGCGGGACGCCCAAGCGCCGCAACGCCATCGCGGTGATCGGCGACGGCTCGATGTCGGCCGGCATGGCGTACGAGGCGCTCAACAATGCCGGCGCCCTGCACTCGCGCCTGATCGTCATCCTCAACGACAACGACATGTCGATCGCCCCGCCCGTGGGCGCCATGTCGGCCTACCTCGCCCGCCTCGCCTCGGGCGGCGCCTACCAGACCCTGCGCGAGACCGCCAAGCAGCTCGGCAAGCTCCTGCCGAAGGCGATCTACCAGCGCGCGGCGGCGGCGGAGGAGTATGCCCGCTCGCTCGTGGTCGGCGGCGGCACGATGTTCGAGGAGATGGGCTTCCACTATGTCGGCCCGGTCGACGGGCACAACCTCGACCACCTGCTGCCGGTGCTCAAGAACGTGCGCGACGCCGAGCACGGCCCGATCCTGCTCCACGTGGTCACCCGCAAGGGCAAGGGCTACGCGCCGGCCGAGGCGAGTGCCGACCGCTACCACGGCGTGGTCAAGTTCGACGTGGTCTCGGGCGTCCAGGCCAAGGCCAAGCCGAACGCGCCGGCCTACACGCGGGTGTTCGGCGAGAGCCTGATCAAGGCGGCCGACGCGGATGACAAAGTCGTGGCGATCACCGCGGCGATGCCGGGCGGCACCGGCATCGATCTTTTTGGAAAAGCCCATCCGGACAAGACCTTCGACGTCGGCATCGCGGAGCAGCACGCGGTGACCTTTGCGGGCGGATTGGCGACGGAGGGCTACCGGCCGTTCGTGGCGATCTACTCGACCTTCCTGCAGCGGGCCTACGATCAGGTCGTGCACGACGTGGCGCTGCAGAACCTGCCCGTGCGGTTCTGCCTGGACCGGGCGGGCCTGGTCGGGGCGGACGGGGCGACCCATGCCGGGGCGTTCGATCTGGCGTACCTGTGCTGCCTGCCCAACATGACCGTGATGGCGGCCTCCGACGAGGCCGAGCTGGTCCACATGGTGGCGACCGCGCATGCCCATGACAGCGGCCCGATCGCGCTGCGCTACCCGCGCGGCGAGGGCGTCGGCGTGGAGTTGCCCGAGCGGGGCGAGGCTTTGGCCGTCGGCAAGGGCCGGGTGGTGCGGCGGGACGCAGAGGCGCGGGTGGCGATCCTCTCGCTCGGCACGCGTCTGGCGGAGGCCCTGAAGGCGGCCGATACGCTGTTCGAGCAGGGCGTTGCGGTCACGGTCGCGGATGCACGCTTCGCCAAGCCGCTGGACGAGGCGCTGATCCTGGATCTGGCGCGCGACCACGAGGTGCTGCTGACGATCGAGGAGGGCTCGCGCGGCGGGTTCGGCGCGATGGTGCTGCATCTTCTGGCCGAGAAGGGCGCGCTGGATGCGGGGCGGGTGCGGGTTCGGACGCTGACGCTGCCCGACACGTACCAGGACCACGACAGCCCGGAGAAGATGTACGCCGAGGCCGGCCTCGACGCGCACACCATCGTCAGGACCGCCCTCGATACCCTGCCGGAGCGCAAGGAGGGTCGGTCGCGGCTGCGGCTCGCCTGATCGAAGAGGACTCTGCGCGGGACGCTCCGCGCGGCGGCTCCGCATTCTCACCCGTCGGCACCGCGGCTTGCCGCTTCGCCGGTTCGATGACACAAGCGCGGCCGGCCATCCCCGGCCGCGCCGAGAGACGGTAACCCTCAAGAACCGTGATGGCAGAGGCCACAACCCCCGGCTTTCCCGAGGTCGGCCCCGTGCTGATCACCGGTGCGAGCGGCTTTCTCGGCTCGGCCCTGGTCGACGTGTTCCGTCGCGCCGGCTTCCCGGTGCGCATCCTCGTGCGCGCGTCGAGTCCGCGCCGGAACCTGACCTGGACCGATGTCGAGATCGCCGAGGGCGACATGCGCGATCCGGCCGCTGTGGCGGCGGCGATGCGTGGTCAGCGCTACCTGATCCACGCCGCAGCCGATTACCGGCTGTGGGCACCCGATATGGAAGAAATCGTCCGCACCAACCGCGACGGCACGCGCCTGATGATGCGCGCTGCTCTGCAGGCGGGCATCGAGCGGGTTGTCTACACGTCGAGCGTCGCGACCATCAAGCCGCCGGCCGATGGCGTGACGCCCTCCGACGAGACCATGCCGCTGACGCCCGAGACCGCCATCGGCGCCTACAAGCGCAGCAAGGTCGTGGCCGAGCGCGTGGTCGAAGAGATGGTGGCCCGGGACGGGCTGAAGGCCGTCATCGTCAATCCCTCGACGCCGATCGGCCCGCGCGACGTGAAGCCGACGCCGACGGGGCGGATCATCCAAGAGGCGGCGCTCGGCAAGATGCCGGCCTTCGTCGATACCGGTCTCAACCTCGCCCACGTGGACGACGTGGCGTACGGGCACCTGTTGGCGCTCCGGAAGGGGCGCATCGGCGAGCGATACATCCTGGGTGGCGAGGACGTGTTCCTGTCGCAGATGCTCGCCGACATCGCCGGCATGGTCGGGCGCAAGCCCCCGACCGTGAACCTGCCGCGGGCGGTGGTCTATCCGGTCGCGGTCTTCGCGCAGCTCGCCGCGCGGGTCACCGGGAAACAACCCTTCGCGACGATCGACGGCATCCGCATGTCGCGCTACCGCATGTTCTTTTCCGATCGCAAGGCCCGCGCGGAGCTCGGCTACACGGCCCGGCCCTATCGCGAGGGCCTGTCGGACGCGATCGCATGGTTCCGGGAGGCCGGGTATCTCGCATGAGCACCCTCGACACTGCCACCGCTGCCCGCTCCGGCAAGGGGCACCGCGACGAGAACTTTCCGGTCGCCTCGCACCTGATCCATCCGCAGCACCGCGGTGCGATCCTGGCCTTCTACAACTTCGTCCGCGCCGGCGATGACGTGGCTGACCACGCGGAGCTGTCGCCGGAGCGCAAGATCGAGCTCCTCGACCGGCTGGCGGAGGCGCTGACCGGGGCCGGCCCGGCCGATCCGGAGGCCGCGCCGCTGAAGCGCGAGCTGGCGGCCCGGGTCCTTCCGCCCCGCCACGCCCTCGAATTGCTTGAGGCGTTCCGGATGGACGCCCGGAAGAACCGCTACGCGACCTGGGACGAGTTGATCCACTATTGCCGCTATTCGGCGATGCCGGTGGGGCGCTTCGTCCTCGACGTCCACGGCGAGGATCCGGTACGGGTCTGGGGTCCGTCCGACTCGGTCTGTGCCGCGTTGCAGGTGATCAACCATCTCCAGGATTGCGGCAAGGATTTTGCCGCCCTCGACCGGGTCTACCTGCCGCAGGACATCCTCGACCGGCATGGCGCCACGGTGGCGATGCTGGGCGAGGCCAAGGCGGCGCCGCAGCTCCTGGCGGTGATCCGCGAGCTGGCTCAGAACTGCCTCGACCTGCTCGACGAGGGCGCGATCCTGCCGGATCTGATCGACGATCTGCGCCTCTCGATGGAGATCGCCGCGATCCACCGCCTCGCGGTCGTCCTCGCCCGGGGCCTGCTGGAGCGCGATCCGCTCTCTGAGAAGGTCCGCCACAGCAAGCGTGCTTTCGCGCTCACGGCGCTCGGCGGGGTCGCCGCCACGCTGATGCGCCGCCCCCTCCGGTATCGGACCGTGCGGGCCGCCGCCCGTGGGACGCGCGCGCAGGCCGATCGTTCGTCTCCGGCGAGTCGCTCGTCGCAGGGAAGCCGCCCGTGAGCGCCACCGCGACGCCTGCCCCGGCCGGAACGGAGACGGCCCCGGCGCTCCCGGCTGCCGGTTCTTCCTTCTACACGGCCATGCGCCTGCTGCCGAAGGAGCGGCGGGAGGCCATGTACGCGGTCTACGCCTTCTGCCGGGCGGTGGACGACGTTGCCGATGACGGCGGCACCCGGCCGGTCCGGCAGGCCGAGCTCGACCGCTGGCGGGCCGATATCGACGGGCTCTATGCCGGACGTCCGGTGCCGCGGGTGCGCGACCTCGTCGAGCCGGTACGCCGCTTCGGCCTGAAGCGTGAGGATTTCCAGGCGGTCATCGACGGCATGGCGATGGACGCGATGGAGGACATCGTCGCCCCCGATGCGGAGACCCTCGATCTCTACTGCGACCGGGTCGCGAGTGCGGTGGGGCGCCTGTCGGTGCGGATCTTCGGCATGCCGGAGGCGGACGGCATCGGGCTCGCGTGGCACGAGGGGCGGGCTCTTCAGCTCACCAACATCCTGCGCGACATCGACGAGGATGCCGAGCGCGGCCGTCTCTACCTGCCCCGCGAGAAGCTTGAGGCGATCGGGCTCACCGATCCGACGCCGGTCCAGGCGATCAGCCATCCCCGCATCGGCGAAGTCTGCATGTCCCTCGCCCGCGAGGCCGAGGAGCACTACCAAGCGACCTGGGAGATCATCCGGCGCAGCCCCCGCAAGGCCACCAAGGCGGCTCGGCTGATGGCGGCGGCCTATCATCTCTACTTGAAGGCCGTGCTCGAACGCGGCTGGGCCATGCCCCGGGCCCGGGTGAAGCCCGGCAAGCTCGTGCTGCTCGGCGTCGTCCTCCGCCACGGCGTGATTTGATGGGCACGATTCACGTCGTCGGGGCCGGTCTCGCCGGCCTGTCCGCGGCCGTCGCGCTGGCCGAAACCGGCGCGCGGGTCGTGCTGCACGAGGCGGCGAAGCAGGCGGGCGGGCGCTGCCGCTCCTACTACGATCCGGCCCTCGGCCTGACCCTCGACAACGGCAACCATCTGCTGCTCTCCGGCAATGCCGATGCCCTGGGCTTCCTCAAGACGGTGGGCGCACCCGCGGACGCCCTCGTCGGGCCCGACGCGGCGGAGTTCGATTTCGCCGATCTTGCGACCGGTGAGCGCTGGCGCCTGCGTCCCAATGACGGCCGGCTGCCCTGGTGGGTGATGAGCCCGTCGCGCCGTGTCCCCGGCACGAAGGCGCGCGACTACCTCGCCCCGCTCGGGATCCTGCGGGCGGCCTCCGGCAAGGCGGAGGGGGCGGGCGGCACCATCGGCGCCCATATGGAGTGCACGGGCGACCTCTACCGGCGGCTCTGGCACCCGGTGCTGCTCGCCGCCCTCAACACCGAGCCGCGCGACAGCGATGTCGGGCTCGCCGCCCGGATCCTGCGCGAGACCCTGGGGGCGGGCGGCAAGGCCTGCCGGCCGCTGGTGGCGGTGGAGGGCCTGTCCTACGCCTTCGTCGACCCGGCCCTGCGCTACCTCACGGCCCGCGGCTGCGCGATCCGGCTGGGCCGGCGCCTGCGCGGCCTCGATCTGGCGGAGGGGCGCGTCGCCCAGCTTCAATTCTCGGACGGCGCCGAGGCACTCGGCCCCGAAGACGGGATCGTGCTGGCCCTGCCGCCCTGGGTGGCCCGCGAGGTGTTGCCCGGTCTCCTCGCCCCGGTGGAATTCCGCTCCATCGTCAACGCGCATTTCAAGCTGGTCCCGAAGCCCGGGAGCCCGCTGGTGCTGGGCGTCGTCAATAGCCTCACGGAGTGGCTGTTCGCCTATCCGGACCGGTATTCGGTGACGATCAGCGGTGCCGACAGGCTCCTCGACGTGCCTCGGGAGGATCTCGCTCGCCAGATCTGGTCCGAGATCGCACAGTTGTGTGATCTTGCACCGGAACTGCCTAGCTGGCAGATCGTAAAGGAGAAGCGTGCCACCTTCGCGGCGACGCCGGCGGAAGCCGCGCGGCGCCCGGGGGCTGAAACCGCCTACGACAATCTCGTCCTGGCAGGCGACTGGACCGCCACAGGTCTGCCGTCGACGATCGAGGGAGCGATCCGCTCGGGCAAGACGGCCGCACGCGCCCTGCGCGTTGGATCGGTCGCGCGCTCCGGAACCCCGGCGCGCGGCGCAGCTTGAGGAATTGCGTCCGCCGGGAGGTGGGTGCTCAAGGTCGAGGACGATGAGAGAGGCCGTAAGCAAAGTCGAGCCGCTGCAGCGCTCGAAGACGCAAGGGATCTCGCTGGACGATGTCGAGCGCGGCATCGCGCAGGCGACGCGCGCCCTCGCGACATTGGCCCACGAAGACGGGCACATCTGCTTCGAACTCGAGGCCGATGCCACGATCCCGTCCGAATATATCCTGTTCCACCAGTTCCGCGGCACGCAGATCCGCGACGGCCTCGAGGCCAAGATCGGCCATTACCTGCGCCGCACCCAGGGCCGTCACGGCGGCTGGGCCCTCGTCCACGAGGGGCCGTTCGACATGAGCTGCACCGTCAAGGCGTATTTCGCGCTCAAGATGATCGGCGACGACATCGAGGCGCCGCACATGCGCCGGGCGCGCGAGGGCATCCTGTCCCGCGGCGGCGCGGCCAACGCCAACGTGTTCACCCGGTTCATGCTGGCCCTCTATGGCGAGGTGCCGTGGCGCGCCGTGCCGGTGATGCCTGTCGAGGTGATGTTCCTGCCGAAGTGGTTCCCGTTCCACCTCGACAAGATCAGCTACTGGGCCCGCACCACCGTGGTGCCGCTGTTCGTGCTCCAGGCGACCAAGCCCCGGGCGCGCAACCCGCGCGGCATCAGCGTGCAGGAGTTGTTCGTCACGCCGCCGGAGAGCGTCCGCTCCTGGCCGGGCTCGCCCCACGCCACATGGCCCTGGACGCCGATCTTCGGCTTCATCGACCGGATCCTGCAGTCGGTCGAGAACCACCTGCCGCGCAAGAGCCGGCAACGCGCCATGGAGATGGCCCGCGCTTGGGTCAGCGAGCGTTTGAACGGCGAGGACGGGCTGGGCGCCATCTTCCCCGCCATGGTTAACTCAGTTCTGATGTACGAGGTGATGGGCTATCGTCCCGATCACCCGCAGGTTCGCGTCGCCTGCGACGCCATCGAGAAGCTCGTGGTCGAGAAGGCCGACGAGGCCTATGTCCAACCCTGCGTCTCGCCGGTCTGGGACACGGCTCTGGCGAGCCACGCCCTGCTCGAAGCCGGCAGCCCCGAGGCCGAGGCCCAGGCCCGCGCTGGGCTCGATTGGCTGAAGCCCCGCCAGGTGCTCGACATCGTCGGCGACTGGGCGGCGCGCAAGCCGAAGGTCCGGCCCGGCGGTTGGGCATTCCAGTACGCCAACCCGCACTATCCCGATCTCGACGACACCGCCGTGGTGGTGATGGCGATGGATCGGGCGATGCACCAGCACGGGCTGGTCGTCGGCATGCCTGATTACAAGGTCGCGATCGCCCGTGCCCGGGAATGGGTCGAGGGCTTGCAGTCCGAGGATGGCGGTTGGGCGGCGTTCGACGCCGACAACAACCACATGTACCTCAATCACATCCCGTTCTCGGATCACGGCGCGCTGCTCGATCCGCCGACCGCGGACGTGACCGCCCGTGTGGTCGGCATGCTGGCCCAGCTCGGCGAGACCCGTGCGACCTCCCGGGCTCTGGACCGCGGCGTGAACTACCTCCTGAACGATCAGGAAGAGGACGGCTCCTGGTACGGCCGATGGGGCATGAATTTCATCTATGGGACGTGGTCGGTGCTGTGCGCGCTGAACGCGGCCAGGGTGGATTCGGCCGACCCGCGGATCCAGCGGGCGGTCTCCTGGCTGATCCGAATCCAGAACCCGGATGGCGGCTGGGGCGAGGACGCCTCCTCGTACAAGATCGATCCGGCCTTCGAGCCGGGCTCGTCCACGGCCTCGCAGACCGCCTGGGCGTTGCTGGCTCTGATGGCGGCCGGCGCGGTCGACGATCCGGCCGTGACGCGGGGCATCAATTTCCTGACCCGTACGCAGGGCGCGGACGGGTTCTGGAAGGAAGAGCGCTACACCGCCACCGGCTTCCCGCGGGTGTTCTACCTGCGGTATCATGGCTACCCGAAGTTCTTCCCGCTTTGGGCGATGGCGCGTTACCGCAACCTCAAGCGTACCAACAGCCGGCGCGTCCAGTTCGGTATGTGATGCGACGGGGCCGGTTCGGACGGGCTGGCCCCACTTTCCACCGGATCGCAGCGCGTTCGGCCGTCCCGGTGACCGACCTGCGAGCCCCGGTATCCGACACGTGGCCTCTTCAGACAGCGACCGAGCGGGGTCGGGCGAGTCCGGTTCACAGCAGGACCAACCTGCTGTCGTGCCGCGGCGTTCACGCCTGCTTGCGGACCTCGCCGGACTGGTCCACCAGCGGACCATGATCGACCCCACTGCACCCGTCCTGGCCGTCACAGGCCTCGCCCGCGAGCGCCGCATGGCAGCCGGGGATGGGGTCGAGGCTGTGGGCGCCGGCGGAAACCCGCACCGGCTTCGTCAACTTCTCGACGCACGCGTGCCGCCGGGTTGCCGGGCGGTGGTGAGCTTTGGCATTGCGGGCGGCCTCGATCCCTCGCTCAAGCCGGGCGATGTGGTGGTGGGCACCGGCGTCGTCGGCGAAGAGGGGCGGCGGGCAGCCGATCTCGATCTCTCGGCCACGCTCCTCAACCTCCTGTCCGGAGTCGGGCCGCGGGTCATCCCGGCCGATCTGGCCGGGGTCGATGCGGCCATCCTCGCCGTCGATGGCAAGACCGATCTGCGCGCCAGGACGGGTGCGGCGGCCGTCGACATGGAATCCCACGTGGCGGCGGCCTTCGCCGGGCGGCACGGTCTGCCTTTCGCCGCGGTGCGGGTGATCTGCGATCCCGCCGGCCAGGCGCTGCCGGCTTTCGCCGCCGAGGCCCTTACGGTCGACGGCGAGCCCGACATCGCCGCGGTGTTCTTCGCCTTCGCCCGGGGCAGGGCGCGGTTGGGCGATCTGATGCGCCTCGCCAAGGATTCGAACGCGGCCTTCGCGGCGCTCGGCCGGTGCCGGACACGGCTCGGACCTGGGCTTGGTGTTCCCGTCAACGGTGAAGCCCGGTCCGGCTGACGGCTTCGGCGCGTCTCCCGGGCGTGTCGGCCGGCCCAAAAAAGAGGCGCGGGACCATACGGCCCGCGCCAGTCGGAGGTCACCATGAGACGGCGCGAGGCGGACAGCCCCACGCCGGGAGGAACCGACTTCAGCCAGCGTTCTTGCTGAGCGAGACCGCGACGAAGCGGGTCTGGCCCTTGCCGCTCTTCACCCGCATCAGCACGGCCTTGCGTCCGCTCGACTCGGCGGCCCGGATCTGCGCGGCTACGTCCGAGGGACGGGACACGCTCTGGCCGCCGACATCGAGGATCACGTCGCCGGCCTCGATGCCCTTGGCGGCGGCCGGCCCGTCGGGATCGACCTGGACCACGGCGACACCCTGATCGGACAGACCGACATCACCGGCCGGGGCGAGCTGGAGACCGAGCCGGGGCTGGCCGTTCGTCGAGTCGTCGTCACTGCGGCTCGCCACCTTGGTGCCGTCGGTCGGCATGGTGCCGAGCGTCACGGTGGCGGTGTCGGACTTGCCGCCGCGCAGGTAGCTCAGTTCGACCTTGGCGCCAGGCTTCATGCCGGCGATCCTGCGCGACAGCTCACGGGCGCTGTCCACGGTGTCGCCGTTGACCTTCTCGATCACGTCGCCGGCCTTCAGGCCGGCCTTGGCCGCCGGAGTGCCGTTCTCGGCATGGTCGACGAGCGCGCCCTTGGCCTTGTCGAGGCCCAGACCCTCGGCGATGTCCTGCGTCACCGGCTGGATCTGCACGCCGAGATAGCCGCGGGCGACCTTGCCGTCCGTGCGGAGCTGATCGACCACCGCCTGCACGGTCTCGGCCGGGATCGCGAAGGCGAGGCCGACGCTGCCGCCCGAGGGGGACGCGATGGCGGTGTTCATGCCGACCACCTCGCCGTTGACGTTGAAGGTCGGGCCGCCCGAATTGCCCTTGTTGATCGGGGCGTCGATCTGCAGGAAATCGTCGTAAGGACCGGCGCCGATATCGCGGCCGCGGGCCGAGACGATGCCGGCGGTCACAGTGCCGCCGAGGCCGAACGGGTTGCCGATCGCCACCACCCAGTCACCCACCTGCGGTGCGGCCTTGCCGAACTGCACGTACGGGAAGCTGGAGCCCTCCGTGATCTTCAGCAGCGCCACATCGGTCTTGGCATCCTTGCCGATCACCTTCGCGTCGAGGGTGCGGCCGTCATCCAGCGTGACCTGCACCGTCTTGGCATGGTCGACTACGTGGTTGTTGGTCACCACGTAGCCATCGGCCGAGATGATGAAGCCGGAACCGACCGCGCCGCGCGGGCCCTGGTGCTGGGGCTGCATGCCGCCGCCGCCAGGGCCGTTCTGGCCGAAGCGCTTGAAGAACTCGCGCAGCTGCGGCGGCACGTTCTGGAGGTTGCGGCCCTGGTTCGGCCCGTCCTCGTCGTCGCTGCTGCTGCTCGCGGAATCGTCGAGCTTGACCTTCACCGAGACCACGCCCGGCTTCACCTTGTTGACGATGCCGGCAAACGAGCCCGGCGGATGCTCAGGAGCCTCGATCGGCGACTTGGGAAGCGCCTGGGCGTAGGCCGGGGTGGCAGTCGGCAGGTATCCGCTGCCCAGCGCACCGCCGGCGATCAACGCGGCGGCAGCCACCGAGGCAAGGGCGCTACGCGAGGTGCGGCCGGAAGGACGGGTCTCGGTCATGGGGAGTCTCAACCTCTCGGGAATGATCGGGACGACGCCGGTTCAGGCGACGGTCGATGCAATCGGTCTACAGGGAGGCCCCTGACCCGGGCGTGGCGGTCACATTACGGTTTGGACAGGTCGTGGGTCCCTCGGCACCTGCCGGTAGGACGGACGTCGCCGGTGATCTCAGCGGGTCGCCCGGTAACCCAGTCCGAGCCGGTTGCTTACGGCAGACGAGCGGCGGTCGCGCGCCAAGATCCGGCATCGGCTTCGCGGCTTCGCGCATCGGCCATGATCACGCATCCGGTCGTCGGCGCGGTCCTGCTGTGGCTTTCGGATCGCTGCCGCTGAGCAGGTTGATGCGCCGGGACACCTCGCGCTGAATGAGCGCCCGTAGAGCCTCGTGCACGAGGTTCGATGTGTTGCGGATGTCGGTAAACCGCCGAGCGTCCTCAACGAGCTTGTCATCGAGCGTGATCGTCGTGCGCATGCCAACCTCGTGCGCGGCATCAGCGATTGCATCCGGTCACGCGATCGCAGATGTCCTGCTCTCGACCTCATGCTGAAGTTCTGGAGCGCGGCGAAGGCCTCCAGGGAGACCCCCACGGGTTGAGCGGCTGGCTGAAGCCTTCCTTCAATCCCCGCTCAGCCGCGCGAGCGCCTCCTCGATCTTGGCGAGCAACGCCGCCTGGGTCTCCCGCCGCTCGCGGTTCTCCTCGATGATATCCTCGGGGGCCCGGGCGACGAAATCGGCATTGCCGAGCTTGGCGTCCACCTTCTTGATCTCGCCTTGGGCCTTCGCTTGTTCCTTCCTGAGGCGCGCAACCTCGGCGGCGAGGTCGACGACGCCCTCCAGCGGCAGCGCGGCGACGCTGCCACGCACCAGCAACTGGACTGAGTTCTTCGGGGGCGCATCCGCGAAGGTGATCTCGGACAGGCGCGCGAGGCGCAGCAGCGTGTCCCGCCACGCCTCGACCCGGGACCGAACAGCCGAATCTGAGCTGACCATCACCAGGGGGATCTGCGCGGCGGCCGGCACGTTCGTCTCGGAGCGGGCCGAGCGGACCTGCGTGACGAGATCGACCACGAAGCCGACCTCGGCCTCGGCCGCCGCGTCGGCGAGGCCGCCGAGGTCCGGCCACGACGCGAGGGTCAGGAGGCCGCGCTCGGGCTGGTCGGCCCCCTTGATCGCCCACAGTTCCTCCGTGAGGAACGGCATGAACGGGTGCAGGAGCTTGGCGACCTGATCGATCAGGAACGCAACGCTCGCCTGCGTTTCCGTCCGGACGGCCGGATCGACGCTTTCGCCCTGGAGGACGGGCTTCGCGAGTTCGAGATACCAATCGCAGAAGATGTTCCAGACGAACCGGTAGGCCGCGCCCGCCGCATCGTTGAAACGGAAGGCTTCCAGCGCCGCCGCCACCTCGTCGACCGCCCGGGCGGCCTCGGTGAGCGCCCAGCGGTTGATCGCGCCCGTGGCGGCGCGCGGGTCGAAGGCCGGATCCAGGCGGCAGCCATTCAGCTCGGCGAAGCGGGCGGCGTTCCAGAGCTTGGTGGTGAAGTTGCGGTAATCCTTGACCCTGTCCTCCGACAGTTTGATGTCGCGGCCCTGGACGGCCAGCGCGCAGAGCGTGAAGCGCAGGGCGTCCGCCCCCATCTTCTCGATGAGTTCGAGGGGATCGACGACGTTGCCCTTGGACTTCGACATCTTCGCACCCGACGCGTCCCGCACCAGGGTGTGCAGGTAGACCGTGTCGAACGGCGCCCGGTCGGTGAGGTGCAGGCCCATCATCATCATCCGGGCGACCCAGAAGAACAGGATATCCTTGCCGGTCACCAGGGTGTTGGTCGGGTAGTAGCGGGCGAGTTCCGGGGTCTTGTCCGGCCAGCCCAGCGTCGAGAACGGCCAGAGCGCCGACGAGAACCACGTGTCGAGCACATCCTCGTCGCGGGTGAGCGCAACCGGCCGGCCGCGCATCGCCGCGGCCTCGGCCAGCGCCTCGTCCTCGCTCTCGGCGACGAAGATGCCGCCCGCCTCGTCGTACCAGACCGGGATCTGATGGCCCCACCAGAGCTGGCGCGAGATGCACCAGGGCTCGATGTTGGTCAGCCACTGGAAGAAGATCTTCTCGTGGTTCTCGGGCAGGAACTTGGTCTGCCCGTCGCGCACCGCCTGGAGCGCGCGCTCGGCCAACGGCTTGACGTTCACGTACCACTGGTCGGTGAGATACGGCTCGATCACCACGCCCGAACGGTCGCCGTGCGGGACCGCGTGGGTATTCGGCTCGATCGTGCGCAGGCGCTCGCGCGCCTCCATCAACGCGACCACGGCCTTACGGGCCTGCGCCCGGTCGAGGCCGTGCAACGCGAGGGCTTCCGGCTCGGGCGATGCCCCGTCGAGGAAGGCCGCGTTGCCGTCCAGTAGCATTTTGCCCTCGGGGTCGAGGACGTTGATCAGGCCGAGATCGTGCCGCCGGCCGACCTCGAAGTCGTTGAAATCGTGGGCCGGGGTGATCTTGACCGCGCCGGTGCCCTTCTCGGGGTCGGAATAGTCGTCGGCGACGATCGGGATCAGCCGGCCGACCAGCGGCAGGCGCACGCGCTTGCCGACCAGCGCCGTGTAGCGCGCGTCCTCGGGATGGACCGCGACACCGGTATCGCCCAGCATCGTCTCGGGGCGGGTGGTCGCCACCGTGATGATGGCGCCGGTCTCGTGGCCGGACTCGTCCACCACCGGGTAGTCGAAGTGCCAGAGATGGCCCTTCACCTCGACCTGCTGGACCTCAAGGTCCGAGATCGCGGTCTGGAATTTCGGGTCCCAGTTCACCAGCCGCTTGTCGCGGTAGATCAGGCCCTGCCGGTGCAGGTCCACGAAGGTCTTGAGCACGGCGCGGCTCAGGCCCTCGTCCATGGTGAAGCGCTCGCGCGACCAGTCGCAGGAGGCGCCGAGACGCTTCAACTGGTTGACGATGGCGCCGCCGGATTCAGCCTTCCAGGTCCAGACCTTCTCGACGAAGGCGGCGCGGCCGATCTCGCGGCGGCCGGGCTCCTGGGCCTGCGCCATCCGCCGCTCGACCACCATCTGGGTGGCGATGCCGGCATGGTCGGTCCCGGGCTGCCAGAGCACGTCCTTGCCGCGCATGCGCTCGAAGCGGCAGAGCACGTCCTGCAGGGTGTTGTTGAGGGCGTGGCCCATATGCAGCGAGCCCGTCACGTTCGGCGGCGGGATCACGATGCAGTAGGGGGGCGCACCGGCGCGCTCGGGCCGGCCGGCGCGGAAGGCGCCCGCCTCTTCCCAGGCGGCGGAGATCCGCGCCTCGACGGAGGCGGGCTCGAAGGTCTTGTCCATCATCGCGGGTACGGGCGGGCGCTTGTCCAAACGGGGTCGGTCCCGCTTTCGACCGTCACGCCGCTCCCGTCAACACGTAGCTCAGCGGCCGCGCGAGACCCGCTCGATCTCCGCGCGCACCAGCCGCTCGACCACGGCCGGCAGGTTGTCGTCGAGCCAGGATTTCAGCATCGGCCGGAGCATCTCCTTGACGAGATCCTCCAGGGTCCGGGCGTTCTGGGTCAGGACGGTGTGGGCGAGCAGGTTGAAGGCGCCGCTCACGCTGGCATCCGTCGACGGTGAGACCAGGGCCTCCGGCTCGAAAGCCAGCTCCGGCTCCGGCTCGCGCGGTCGTGCCGCGGCCTGAACTGCCGGCTGCGGCGGTGCCGCCGGCGGCGGCAGGGGCGCAGCCGCAACCGGCTTGGGTTCCGGTTTGGGCTCTGGCTCGAAGGCCGGCGCGTCGAAGTCGATCGCGTCGAAATCGAGCGGCTCGGGCTCCGGCGCGACGGCGCGGGGGCGCACCACCGGCTGGGCGACCTCGGCGAGGTCGAGCACGTCGTCGGGCTCCGGCTCGGGCAAGGCTTCGGCGGGCTTGGTCGCCTGATCGTCGGCGATGATCCGCCGGATCGAGGCGAGGATCTCCTCCATCGAAGGCTCCTGCCCCTTATCGGCAGCCTTGTCCTGGAATTTCGTATCCGGGATCTTGGGGCTAGCTGCACTCATCGGCAGGCGCACTCGGCATGGGAGACTGGAACGCGACCCGATTGGGTCGATGTTCAATCAGTATTCCATGCCGTTTCGTCGCGGCAAGCGTGGTTTCACCACACTCCCGTGAAAAGGCGTCAGCGGCCGTCCGGAGTGCGCAGGCCGAACCACAGGTCCTTGACCTGATCGTAGTGGACCTTGGCGCTGTAGTACTCGACCGGCAGGGCGGTGAACCGGGCCGTCAGCTGTCCGATCGCCTGAACCACCCCGTAGGAGTAGATCACGCGGTCGCGCTGGGCGAGGATCAGGTTCACGCGCGAGTTCAGGAGTTCCTGCTGCGCGTTCAACACGTCGAGGGTGGTGCGCTGACCGACCCGGGCTTCCTCGCGCACGCCGTTCAGCGCCACTTCGTTGGCCTGGACCTGCGCCTGGGCGGCGATGACCTGCGCCTTTGCGGCTTCGAGCAGGCCCCAGAAGCTGACGATCTGCGCCCGAACCTGGTCGCGGACCTGATCGACCAGGATGCGGGTCTGGCCAACCGTCTCCTTCGCCTGCCGGATCTGCGCGTAGGTCTGGCCGCCCTCGTAGATCGGGATGTTGAGCCGCCCGCCGACGAAGCCGACGAAGTAGGACTGGTTCGGGCCGGTCTGATCGTAGATCTGGCTCAGCGATCCCTGAAGACTCAGGTTCGGCGCGAGCTGGCCTTCGAGCACCTTGACCTGCGCCTCGGCCGCATCGACGGCGTGAATGGCCGACACGATCTGCGGATGCTCGCGCAGGCCGATGGCGATGGCCGCATCCAGCGAGGCCGGCACGAACCGGTCCAGCGGCCGGCCGGGCGCGAGCTGCCGCGGCTCGACGCCGATGTTCTGCCGATAGATGCCGATGCTGGTGCGCAGGGTCGATTCAGCCGTGCTGACCTGTGAACGAGCCCCGGCGAGGCGGGCCTCGGCCTGCGCCACGTCCGTGCGGGTCACCTCGCCGACGTTGAACCGGTCCCGGGTCTGCCGCAGCTGCTCCTCCAGAACTTCGACGTTGTTCCGGTTGAGTTCGAGCGTCGCCGTGTTGCTCAGCACGTTCATGTAGGCCTGAACGGCATTGTAGAGCACGGTCAGCTCGGTGAAGCGCAGGGTCTCGCGCTGGCTGTAGACGTTCGATTCGGCGCGGCGTGTCTGGTTGTCGGTCTGGAAGCCGTTGAAGATCGTCTGTGAGACGGTCAGGCTCGCCGTGGTCGGGAGATAGGTCGTCCGAACCGTCCTGCTCGACGTGATCGACTGCGCGGTGGTCGCGGTCGAGGCCTCGGCGCCGCCCACCCCGCCGGCTCCGGTCGCGGACGTCCCGCTCGTTCCGGTGCTGGTGGTTCCGATGCCGGTCGATGTGCCGACGCCCGTGGTTCCCGTCGATGTCCCGAGGCCGGTTGTTCCGACGCCGGATGTTACACCCGAGGTCCCGGCGGTCGCCGTCGTCGCGCCCGTCGCGGCCGCACCGGCCGCCGCCGCCGCCGTGCTGGAACTGCGGGTCTGAAGGTACTGGACGCCGATCGTCGCGCCGACATTCACCTGCGGCCGATACCCGGATTGGGCGATGGCCACGTTCTCATCGATCGCGCGCACCCCGGCGCGGCCGGCATTGAGGGTCGGGTTACCCTGATAGGCTTTCGCGAGGGCGCTCTCCAACGTCTCGGCGGTGGCCGGGGCCGCTGCAGAGATCGCGAGCCCGGACGCCATCATTCCGATCGCGCGGAACGTGGAGCGAGTCGCTGGCGGACGTCGTGTCACGATGAACAAGCCCTTCCGGCCTTTTCCGATCCGAATATGTGCGACGAAAACAGCCAAGGTAAGGCAGTCCGTTGGTATCCGATCAAGCCCGCCCCACAGTCACGCTTAGCGCAAATTGGTCGCTTTGGCTTGCGCCGAGGGGCCGGGCGAGTCGGAATGTACGGCGGTTGGGGCATTAAGGTGACACATCGCCCAACCGCCCGGAAAGGCTGACGGGGGCGACCCGCGGGACTCGCGTCGGACTGGGGTCCGACAAGCGCGGTTCCCCGCGGACTGCACGAATCGCTGTGCCGCAACCTGCCCGTTCGAACACGACCTCGGCTTTGCGCAGGCTCGGGTCGGTAGTCGTCGGCCGCCGGTTCAGGACGGCACGCGGGACTGATCGCTTCACAGACAATCTCGGCCCGTGATATCGACGTCAAGTCCGAGACACGTGAATTCCAGTCGAAGGCCGCCCCCGGACTGTCATCCATGGGCGGCGCGCGGCGGCCTCTCGGGGCCGCGCTTCGGGCTGAGACGGATCGGCTTTGGCGTTGAGGCAGCATGCAGATCGAGCTGATCGGAGTCGTCGCCTTCCTGATCGGGCTCATCAGCTTGGGACGCAGTCCCGGCTTCTCGGTCTACATGGTCTTCCTCAGCACGCTGCTGGGGGCATCCGCGGCCGCCATCCTGTCGGCGCTGGGCGGGGCCAGCCTGCAGCCGGCCCATCTCATGCTCGCCTTCGTTCTGCTGAAGGTCGGGACGAATCCCTACCGCCTTGCCGATGGACTGTCCTCCTTGAGCTTCCCGCGGCCGGGGTTCTGGCTCCTGATCACGGTGCTGTACGCGCTGGCCGGCTCGGTGCTGATCACGCGCCTGTTCGCGGGCAGCACGAACGTCTACTCGATCGCCCGCCTGGGCGATGGCGTCCGGATCGCCCTCGTGCCGCTGGTTCCGACGACCGGTAACCTGACGCAGAGCCTGTACTTCGCCTCTGATCTTCTGGCCTACGTCGCGTTCTACGCCTGCTCCCGGGAATTGGGCTCGCGCAGCCTGTCGGTCCTCTGTTCCGCGGCCGTGGTCTGTGCCTTCGCCAATCTGGCCTTCGGGCTGATCGACGTCGCGACCTATCTCACGGGGACCGGAGAACTTTTGTCGTTCCTTAGAAATGCCGGCTACACCATGCTGGTCGAGGTCGAGATGGCCGGCTTCAAGCGGGTGGTCGGCTCCTTCTCCGAAGCCTCCACGTATGGGTCGGCCTCGCTGTTTCTGTTCACCTTCACCGGGAAGATGTGGCTCGAAGAGGTGTTCACCCGGCGCGCGGGCCTGGCCGCCGCTGCGTCGCTCATCGCGGTCATCGCGTCGACCTCGACGACCGCCTATGCCGGCTTGGCCATCGTCGTGACCTTCGAGTACCTGAATTGCCTGTACATGCTGGTCATCCACCGGAGATCGACCCGCAACGCGACGCTGTTCCTGTTCCTCGGCCCGTTCGTCGTCGCGTTCCTCGTGATGCTCGGCGCGCTGCAGGAATCGGTCTGGAATGCCGTCCAGAACATCTATCAAGCGGCGTTCTCGGAAAAGCTGACCTCCGATTCCGGCATCGAGCGAAGCTCCTGGAACTACCAGGGGCTGCAGAACCTCTTCGAGACGAACGGGCTCGGCGTCGGTGTCGGCAGCACCCGGACATCCAGCTGGCCGCTCGCGGTGCTGGCGAGCCTCGGGATCATCGGCACGGTCACGTATTTCGCGTTCGTGCTCCTGTTCTTCTTCGCCCGTCCCTCCAAAGATGACCGGACGCGGAGCTTCCAGAAGAGCATCCGCTTGGCCTGCATCTGTCAGGTGGTCCTGGGTTCGATCGGATCTCCGTTCGTCGACCTTGGCTTGTTGTTCTTCATGTGTGCCGGCATGTCGATGGCCGTCAGCGAGAGCGAGAAGAGCGCCTCCGTGGCGCGGGCGCAGATGCTGGCGGGGGGCGTGCCGGCGGAGTGAGGCCGCTTGCGGTCGATGCGGTCGGCTCCTGACCCTGTGCGCGGGGTGCGAACGCGGCCAGAGGCACGCCTCGCTCACGGATGTTGCGCCGGCTTGGGTGGCTGTGCTGCGCTCACGCTGACGGTCCGAGATGCCGGCCTCCTCGACATGCGCGTCATCGTCCCCGCGCGCTCGTCGCGCCGGGGGCATGGCCCAAGAAGCAACACA
>NZ_JALNUM010000005.1:0-108524 GCF_026540795.1 Methylobacterium sp. GC_Met_2 | reverse complement strand
ACTTGGCCGACACCTGGGTTCCCGCGGCGTCCCGCGTCCCGCGTGTTGTCTCTCTTGGGCCATGCCCCCGGCGCCGGAAGGCGGGTGGGGACGATGACGTATGTCCGGCGCGACACGATTTGGCATCGGAGCCTTGCGGCTCCGGGCGTCCCGGAATTGAGATCAGGGCTGGCTCGTCGCTCAGCTTGGCACATGTAGGAGAATGCGTTGCGGCCGGAGATGCGGAAGCAGAAAAGCCGCACGACGGGCGGCCGATTTGGCCGCCCCCAGCGCCCGATCAGGCCGCGATCGCCTGCGCGGTCGGCCCGGCGGCGCGCACGTCGGAATCGACATGGGCCTCGAACCGCTTGAAGTTGTCGTCGAACATCTTCACCAGCCGGGCCGCCGTCTCGACGAAGGCGCCCTTGTTGCCCCAGGTCTTCACCGGGGTGAGGATGTGCGACTCGACGCCCGGCACCGCCACCGGCACAGCGAAGCCGAAATACGGATCGCGCCGGAACTCCGCCTGCGACAGCGAACCGTCGAGCGCCGCGCTCAGCAAGCGGCGCGTCACGCGGATCGGCATCCGCCGGCCGGTGCCGACGCCGCCGCCGGTCCAGCCGGTGTTGACCAGCCAGCAATCGACGCCGTGTTCCGCGATCAGATCGCGCAACAGGTTGCCGTAGGTGCTCGGGTGCCGCGGCATGAACGGGGCGCCGAAGCAGGTCGAGAAGGTCGCCTCGGGCCCGGTCAGGCCGCGCTCGGTGCCCGCGACCTTGGCGGTATAGCCCGAGAGGAAGTGGTACATCGCCTCGGCGCCGGTGAGCTTGGCGATCGGCGGCATCACCCCGAAGGCGTCGCAGGTCAGCATCACGATGTTCTTCGGATGCCCGGCCCGGCCGGTCGCGCTGGCATTGGCGATGAAGTCGAGCGGGTAGGCGCAGCGGGTGTTCTCGGTGAGCGACGCGTCGTCGAAGTCGGGCGCCCGGGTGACGGGATCGATCACCACGTTCTCCATCACCGTGCCGAAGCGCTCGGTGGTGGCGTAGATCTCGGGCTCGGCGTTGCGCGAGAGCCGGATCGTCTTGGCGTAGCAGCCGCCCTCGAAATTGAAGATGCCCTCGGGCGACCAGCCGTGCTCGTCGTCGCCGAGAAGCTGGCGGGAGGAATCGTTCGACAGCGTGGTCTTGCCGGTGCCGGACAATCCGAAGAAGATCGCCGAGCCGCCCTCGGCGTCGAGCGCCGCATTGGCCGAGCAATGCATCGGCATCACGCCCTGTTTGGGCAGGATGTAGTTGAGATAGGTGAAGACCGACTTCTTCATCTCGCCCGCGTAGGCGGATCCGCCGATCAACACGAGCTTCTTGGAAAAATCGATGGCGATCACGGTCTTGGACCGGCAGCCATGCCGGGCGGGATCGGCCTGAAAGCTCGGCAGGTCGATGATCGTCAGGTCCGGCACGTAGGCGGCGATCTCCGAACGATCCGGCCGGATCAGCAGGTTGCGGATGAACAGCGAGTGCCACGCGAGTTCGGTGAACACCCGGGCCTTCACCCGGTGGGCCGGATCGGCACCGCCGTAGAGATCCTGGGCGAACAGCTCCTTGCCGGCGGCGTGCGTCAGGAAATCCTGGCGCAGGGTCTCGAACTGATCCGGCGTGATCGCGCCGTTGTTATCCCACCAGACCTCGTTCTCGGTGCTCGCGTCGCGCACCACGAACTTGTCCTTGGGCGAGCGGCCGGTATGGCTGCCCGTGGTCGCCACCATGGCGCCGCCGCGGGCGAGCTGGACCTCCTTGCGGGCCAGCGCCTCCTCGTAGAGGCGTGGCGCCTCGAAATTCCAGTGGACGGCCTTGAGGTCGCGGAAGCCGGCCACCTCGGCCCCGTGGGCCGCGTTGTGATCACCGATGTTGGTCAAGAGTGTATCTCCCGGGCCCCTGTTCGACCGTCGACGCGACTGTGCCGGACGCGATCCGCGTCCGGGATTGCCCGGGGGACGTCCGTGCGGTCGTACAGGTCCGCCGCACGCAGGTTCACCGCTCCCCGGCCGCTTCCCCTTCCACTGAGTAGACGGCGAAGCTTCGCTGTCATTATGAGCTTCGCGGGAGGCCCGCAATGTGGACAAACAGGTTAGACCACAGTTGCGCCTGCAGGAACCCATGTCTGTAAGCAGTCACCCGCATCGGCCGATCACACGACACGGGCGGACCGGCATGGGAATACCCATATCTCGATGATGCACTGGGTCGCGCTTGCATGCCGACCGGCGACAGGTATGCCCGTCGCGGACAGCGCCCCCGTCCACGCCCCAGACTCTTTCCAGAGGCACGATGCCCCAAGCCGTCGCCGGCCCCGAGATCGAACGCCTGATCCAGCTTCTCGCCCGCATGCCCGGGCTGGGCCCGCGCTCGGCCCGGCGGGCCGCCCTGCAGCTCATCAAGCGGCGCGACACGCTGCTCGGCCCCCTGGCGGACGCTATGCGGGTCGCGGTCGAGCGCATCGTCGTCTGCACGAGTTGCGGCAACGTCGATACCTCCGAGCCCTGCACGATCTGCCGGGATACCGAGCGCGATCCCACGACCCTGGTGGTGGTGGAAGATGTCTCCGATCTCTGGGCGCTGGAGCGCTCCGGGGCCGTGAAGGCGCGCTACCACGTGCTCGGCGGCGTGCTCTCGGCGCTCGACGGCGTGCGGCCGGAGCACCTGAATCTCGCCTCCCTGGTGGAGCGCGTGGCCGAACCCGTGGTCACGGAGGTGATCCTGGCGCTCAACGCCACCGTCGATGGGCAGACCACGGCCCATTATGTCACGGAATCGATCCGCCACTGCGACGTGAAGGTGACGCGCCTCGCCCACGGTGTGCCGGTCGGCGGGGAACTCGATTACCTCGACGAGGGGACGCTCACGGCGGCGATCCGGAGCCGGACCGTGTTCTGAGGCCGCACGCTATTTGACCGGTCTCGACCCGCATCCTATTCGACAAAAAAGCCCGGACCCGACCCGGCGCTATCCCTGCCGGTTGCCGCCATGACCATCCGCCCGCTCGTCATCCTCCCCGATCCCGTCCTGCGCCGCATCTCCGATCCGGTCGGCCCGATCACCGGCGAGATCCGGACCCTCGTGGCCGACATGTTCGAGACGATGTACGACGCCCCTGGCGTCGGCCTCGCGGCGATTCAGGTCGGCGTGGCGAAGCGCGTCGTGACCATCGATACCTCGAAGGAGGAGGGCGTGCGCAAGCCGCAGGTCTTCATCGATCCCGAGATCGTCTGGTCCTCGGAGGAGAAGCGGGTCTACGACGAGGGCTGCCTGTCGATCCCCGAATATTACGGCGAGGTCGAGCGGCCGGACCGGGTCCGCGTGAAGTTCCGCGACCTCGACGGCAAAGAGCACGAGATCGCGGCCGATGGCCTGCTCGCCACCTGCATCCAGCACGAGATCGACCATCTGAACGGTGTGCTGTTCATCGACCACCTGTCGAAGCTGAAGCGGGACCGGGTGCTCAAGAAGTTCACCAAGGCGGCCAAGCGCGACGCGGCCTGAGCCGGCCATGCGCATCGTATTCATGGGCACCCCGGACTTCGCGGTGCCGACGCTGGCCAGGCTCGCTCAGGACGGCCACACCATCGCGGCCGTCTATACTCGTGCCCCCGCCAAGGCCGGCCGCGGCATGAGCCTGCGCCCCTCCCCGGTCCACGCGCTGGCCGAACAGCTTGGCGTGCCGGTTCTGACGCCCCCCACCCTGCGCGCGCCGGAGGCCGCGGAGACGTTCGCCGCGCATGGGGCCGAGGTCGCGGTGGTGGTGGCCTACGGGATGCTGTTGCCGCAGGCGATCCTCGACGCGCCGAAGCACGGCTGCCTGAACCTGCACGGCTCCCTGCTGCCGCGCTGGCGCGGGGCTGCGCCGATCCAGCGTGCGGTAATGGCGGGGGATGCCGAGAGCGGTGTCGGCGTGATGCGGATGGAAGCCGGGCTCGATACCGGGCCGGTCGCCCTGGAGGCACGGGTCGCGATCACCCCCGGCATGACAGCGGGCGAACTACACGACGCGCTGATGCCGGTCGGCGCCGACCTGATGGCCCGCGCCCTGGGCCTTCTCGATCAGGGGGCGCTCACCTTCACGCCGCAGCCGGACGCGGGTGTCGTCTACGCCCATAAGATCACCAACGCCGAGGCACGGATCGACTGGTCTCGCCCGGCCGCCGAAGTCGCCAATCAGATCAACGGCCTGTCGCCCTTCCCCGGCGCCTTCTTCGAATTGGATCTCGGCAAGGGCCCGGAGCGGGTGAAGGTTTTGCGCGCGTTGGCCAGTGTCGGATCGGGCGCAGCGGGGACGCTGCTGGACGCCGAGGGAGCCGTCACCTGCGGGACGGGGGCTGTGCGTCTGACAGAGCTGCGCCGGGCCGGCAAGGGTGGCAGTGCGAGCGGGGCCGAGTTCGTCCGCGGTGCCCGGCTGACGCCCGGGGCCTTCCTCGGCTGATGCCCCGCTACAAGCTTGTCATCGAATACGATGGTGGCCCGTTCTGCGGGTGGCAGCGGCAGGCCGATGAACCCACGGTGCAGGCGGCCATCGAGGCCGCCGTGCTGCGCTTCTCGGGCGAGGATGTTCGGTCGACCTGCGCCGGACGAACCGATGCGGGCGTTCATGCGATCCATCAGGTTGCCCATCTCGACCTCGCCAAGGCGTGGCGGACCGACACCGTCCGCGACGCCGTCAATGCGCATCTCCGGCCGCAGCCGGTTGCCGTGCTCTCGGCCGAGATCGTGCCGGAGAGCTTCGATGCCCGCCACTCGGCGATCCGGCGCCACTATCGCTACCGGATCCTCAACCGGCGCAGCCCGGCAGCGCTCACGCGGGACCGGGTCTGGCAGGTGCCTTGGAGGCTGGACGCGGATTTGATGCGCGCGGCGGCCCAGCGCCTCGTCGGCCACCACGACTTCTCGGCTTTCCGGGCCGCCGAATGCCAGGCCAAGAGCCCGATGCGCACGCTGGAGCAGCTCGACGTCGCCCATGTACCGATGGCGCTGCACGAAGAGATCGTCGTGGCGACCGCGGCGCGCTCCTTCCTGCACCATCAGGTGCGCGCGATGGTCGGCACGCTGATGCTCGCCGGCTGCGGGCGGCTCTCGGCCGACGATGTCGCCGATATCCTGGCGACCGGCGACAAGCGCCGGTGTGGGCCCCTGGCGCCGGCCGCGGGGCTGACGTTCGTGGGGGTAGACTACGAGTTCGAAAAATAAGCCTCCAGAACCCGCTCGTAGATCGCCGTCAGCCGCTCCAGATCGGCGACGGCTACGCACTCGTCGGTCTGGTGCATGGTCTCGCCCACGAGGCCGAACTCGATCACCGGGCAGGCATCCTTGATGAAGCGGGCATCCGAGGTACCGCCCGTGGTCGACAGGATCGGTGTCAGGCCGGTCTCGGCCTGGATCGCCGCGGAGACTAGATCCACGAAGGCGTCAGGCTGCGTCAGGAACGCGGGCGCGTTCGAAGGCTGAAGATCGAGGGTGAAGTGCACCGCGTTCCCGGCCGCCTGCTCCAGCCGTCGGCGGACCTCGCCACCCAGGCTCTCGGCCGTCCAGTCGTCATTGAAGCGCACGTTGAACGTCGCCCGGGCGGTCGCCGGGATCACGTTGGTCGCAGGGTTGCCGACATCGATCGTCGTGAATTCAAGATTCGAGGCGTCGAAATGCGCCGTGCCCCGGTCGAGCGGCTCCGCAATCAGCGCCGAGGCGAGGCGCAGGAGTCCCGGAATTGGATTCTTGGCCTTGTGTGGATAGGCGACGTGGCCCTGTCGGCCGAGCACCGTGAGCTTGCCGGTGAGCGAGCCCCGGCGGCCGATCTTGATCATCTCGCCCAGCCGGCCCGGATTGGTCGGCTCGCCGAGCACGCAATGATCGAAGCGCTCGCCGCGCGTGCGCGCCCAGTTGAGTAGCTTTACGGTGCCGTTGACCGCTGGCCCCTCCTCGTCGCCGGTGATCAGGAAGGCGATGGACCCGGAGAAGTCGGCGCCTCGGCGTCCCAGGAAGGCCAGGGTCGCGGCGAGCATGCACGCGATGCCACCCTTCATATCAGCGGCTCCGCGGCCGTACAGCATCCCGTCGGCCACCGCGCCGTCGAAGGGGCCGTGTCGCCAGGCCCCCTCTCCCTCCGGCACGACATCGGTGTGGCCAGCGAAGACCAGGCAGGGGCCACGCGTCCCGATACGCGCGAACAGGTTCGGCGTGTCGGGATAGCCGGACTCGGCGAAGACCGGCCGCTCGATGGTAAAACCCACCAGCCCGAGCGCATCCGCGACCACGTCGAGGGCGCCGCGATCCTCCGGGGTGACGGAGGGGCAGCGGATCAGGGCTTGCGCGAGGCGCAGAGCGGGGTGCGGGGCATCGTGCTCTGCCGGCATGGAGCGTCCTCGGCGGCGGAAAGCGCCTTCGCGGCCCGCTTACCCCGAAGCGGGCCGCGAGGGGGAGTCCCGCTACTTGGTGACCACCACCTGCACGTCGCCGTGGCGGCGCTGCACCGAGACGGTGACGTCGTCGTCGTAGCGCTGGAACCGGATATCGAGATGCGATTGGCCGAGCCGAACGTTGTAGAGCGTTACCCCGTCGAGGAAGCCCGGCAGAATCGGGTTCTTCAACCGGACGCTGTTACCGGCATGGTCGAGTTCGAGCCCGAGGCACGCGGCCAGGAACGCGAAGGGCGCCGCTGCAGCCCAGGCCTGCGGGCTGCAGGCCACGGGGTACGAGACCGGCCCGCGCTGCTTGCGCCGCATGAAGCCACAGAACAGCTCCGGCAGCCGCTTCTGGTCCTGGTAGAGCGAGGTGTCGAACATCCCCTGGAAGATGCGCGCCGCCTCGTGCTTCCGATCGTAGCGCGCGAGACCCATCGCGATGAGCGCGTTGTCGTGCGGCCAGATCGAGCCGTTGTGGTACGACATCGGGTTGTAGCGCGCCTCGCCCTTGGCGATCGTACGCACACCCCAGCCGTTGAACCCGTCCTTGCCCAGCAGGGTCTCGGCGACCCGCTCGGCACGCTCCGGCTTAGCGATTCCCGTGAACAGGGCGTGGCCGGCATTGGAAGAGCGCACGGCACATTGCTTTTTCTCACCGTCGAGGGCGAGCGCGTAGGTGCCAATCTCCTCGTTCCAGAACGCCGCGTCGAATTTTTCGCGCAGGATTGTGGCCTGCTGGGTCAGGCGCTCGGCCAGCGGATCGTGCCCGAGCAGCGCCGCGAGCTTCGCCATGCCATGCTTGGCAGCATAGACGTAGCCCTGCACCTCGCAGAGCGCGATCGGCCCCTTGGCGAGTTGACCGTCCGTATGGAAGATCGAATCGTGGCTGTCCTTCCAGCCCTGGTTCTCCAGACCCTTGTCGGTGTCGCGGGCGTATTCGACGAAGCCGTCGCCGTCCCGGTCGCCGTATTGGTCCATCCAGTCGAGGGCGAGTTCCAGCGCCGGCCAGATCGCCCGCACGGTCTCGAGATCGCCTGTGACAGCGTAGTATTCCCAAGCCAGCATCACGAAGAGTGGCGTGCCGTCGATCGTTCCGTAATAGTGCCGAAACGGCACCTCTCCGAGCATCGCCATCTCGCCGCGACGCGTCTCGTGCAGCACCTTACCGGGCTGGGCATCGGCAGCAGGATCGACCGCCTTAGCCTGCGTCGAGGCGAGGTAGCGCAGCACACCCCGGGCGAACTTCGGGTCGATCCAGAGCGCCATCATCGCCGTGATGATGCCGTCGCGGCCGAACACCGTGGAGTACCAGGGGATGCCCGCGAAGGGGTAGATCCCCTCCGGCGTGCGGCTCGCCAGCATGTAGAGGTCGGCCGTCGCCCGGCAGAGGCCTTCGTTAAATTGGTCGTTCGACGAGATGATCGTTGTGATCCCGGCCGTCAGCGTCCGCAGGTCGCGGCGCGAATCCCGGTAGGCGCGGGCGAAGATCATCCCCTCGCCGAGATCCTTCGGTTCCCGCCGGGCGCCGCCGGCGTTGGCCGCGAGCGTCAGCTTGGCGGCCGCATCCTCGCCGACCATCGTGTCGGTCGGCGGCTTGGTGAAGGCCCGGTGCGCCTCGAAGGTCACGCGAATAAACAGCGAAACCTTGCCCTCCGGAGGCAGCGACACGTCGAAGGCCACGCGGCCCGGCTCGATCAGGTCCGGCTTCGGGCCAAAATGCAGAGCGGTGGTCCGCACGATCTCGTCCAGGCCGACATAGCGGAACTGGACTTCCCGATCGCTCGCCACCAGCACGCCGCGCTTGCCGCGCTCCTTGCGGTCGGTGCCGCGCACCTCGAACAGGTCGCGGAAATCCGCGTCGAAAATCACGGCGATCCGCAGGCGGCGGTGCTTCGAATCGAAGGAGCGCAGGCCGATCCGGTCGTAGCAGGCGCCGCGGAACAGGAACTTGGTGCGCTCGATCGCGATCGTCTCGCGGGGGATCGAGGTCTCGTCGTGGGCGTCGATGCGGATGTCGGGCGTCGTCATGTCGACGCTGAGCGCGCCATTATCGTCCTGCATCACAGAGGAGAGCATCAGCGGGCGCTGTCCCTCGACGGTCACTTCCAGGCGGGACAGGTAGCGCGTGTCTTGGAAATACAGGCCCTCGGGTCCCGGCTGAACACCGATATCGCCGTAGGAGTCCAGAACCCCGAACGCTTCACCGAACTTCAGCGATCGGAGCGGCCGCTCCACCAGGGAGGTCTGCGCCTCAATGTGGTAGGGCGGCAGCACGTCGTCCGCGTCTTGGAAACCGTGCGCGAAACCTGGGCCGGCGGCCGCATTCCGGGTCGTCGCCCCATGACTCAAAGCCTCTTGGGCCGCTGCCGTGTTGTCCGCCATGCAGGGCATCTCCGGGTGCTGTGAGGGTACGAATCGAGAGGGCCGCCGCATCGATGCTGATGCCGCGGCCCTTGTTCACCTGATGGATGAGTCGCCTTTAAGACGTTCGGCCAATCCAGGCCCGTCTTGCAAGCCCGGTGCCGATGATTACGCCGGCATGGCAGCGACGGGAATCGCCGGACGGGCAGAGCCGTTCAGCTCACCGTATTGCGGCTTGAAGCTCGAGCTCGGCAGCTTGATCACATCGGCACCGCGGCTGAGTAGTTCCTCGTAAGCAGCAACGTATTTCTTGACCATGCACTCGGCGGTGAAGTTGCCCTCGAAGTGGCGGCGCACACCAGCGCGGCTCATGGTTTTCACCTTGGCCACCGCGGCGACGGCATCGTCCATAGTCTCGCAGAGCACGCCGCTCACACCATCCTTGATCACCTCCGGCACCGAGCCGTTCCGGAAGGCGATCACCGGCGTGCCGGCCGACATCGCCTCGATCATTACCAGGCCGAACGGCTCCGGCCAATCGATCGGGAAGGCGAGCGCCAGGGCGTTGCCGAGGAAATCCTTTTTCTGCTCCTCGTTGATCTCACCGATGAACTCCACCAGCGGGTGGTGGATCATCGGCTCGATCTTCTCGTTCCAGTAATCCTGATCAGCCTTGTCGACCTTCGCGGCGATCTTGAGCGGCGTGCCGGAGCGGATCGCCATCTCGATGGCGCGGTCGGGCCGCTTCTCGGGCGAGATCCGGCCGAGGAACGCGAGGTAGCCGCCCCTGGTCTCGGGGGTATACGGGCAGTTCTGGGTCGGCAGGCCGTGATGGATCGTCGCCAGCCAGTTCGAGGTCGGCGGCATGGGCAGACGCTGGTTGTCGGAGATCGAGACCAGCGGCATGCCGGTGAAAGTGCGGTAAACCGGCATGAAATCCGGCACGTCCAGACGGCCGTGCATCGTTGTGAGGCACTTGTGGTTCAAGTCCTCGAACATCGGGTACTGCAGCAGGTCGATATGGAAGTGCAGGATATCGAATTCGTGGGCGCGGCGGTGCACCTGATGCAGCATTGCCAAGTGGCTGGCGGTGTGATCGCGGTAGCCCAACAGGCGCAGGCCTTCTGGGGTGCAAGACGCGAGTTTGGCAGACGTATCGGAGTCGCCGCTGGCGAACAGCGTGACTTCGTGGCCCTGGCGGACCAGTTCCTCCGTAATCCAGCTGACGACGCGCTCGGTGCCGCCGTAGAACTTCGGAGGAACGGCCTCCGACAACGGAGCGATCTGGGCAATGCGCACGGAGTGTCTCCTAGTTGGCCGAATTTGACGGGGGGTCTAACCCTGCCGGCCTGAGCGGGACATGAATGAAACTGACGGCTAAGGTTATGGTTCCTGGCGACCCCGGTGTCGCGCACCGTTTTGTGCGGTGCGCTCGCTGTCCCCGAATTCCTCCGAATCACCACTGCTTTCAGTCTGCACCGAAACAGCCTCGGGGCAGGACCGTTCCGCCGTCATAGGTCCGTGGCCGGCAATTTCACCCGATCCGCCCTGCAGCCCAAACGTTGCCGCCGCGTCAACTTTCTGTCATAAGCCGCCCCGCGTCGAACCGCCCGGCCGATAGGGCTGCCGTGGCGGCTCGTGCTGCTCCATCAGAAGCATCAACGCGCGATCCTCATCCGACCTTCACGGGTCGGCTCCGGGAATATTCGCGCAACGGAGAGCCAAATGCCCAAGTTGAAGACCAAATCCGGCGCTAAGAAGCGCTTCAAGATCACCGGCACCGGCAAGGTGATGTACGCCCAGGCCGGCAAGCGCCACGGGATGATCAAGCGGACGACTAAGCAGATCCGCAACCTGCGCGGCACCACGACGATGTTCGAGGGTGATGCCGCCAACGTGAAGAAGTACTTCCTGCCGAACGCGCGGTAAGCCTTCAACACCCGTTGCCACTGTCTTTCGTCGAATCCAGGAGATAACCGATGGCCCGCGTCAAACGCGGCGTGACCAGTCACGCGAAGCACAAGAAAGTTCTGAAGGCCGCCAAGGGCTATTACGGCCGGCGCAAGAATACGATCCGCATCGCCAAGCAGGCGGTCGAAAAGGGCATGCAGTATGCCTACCGCGACCGCAAGAACAAGAAGCGCACGTTCCGCGCTCTCTGGATCCAGCGCCTCAACGCGGCGGTCCGCGAGCACGGCCTGACCTATTCGCGCTTCATCGACGGTCTGTCGAAGTTGGGCATCATCGTCGACCGCAAGGCACTGTCGGAACTGGCGATCCACGAGCCGGCTAGCTTTGCCGCCGTGGTCGAGAAGGCCAAGGCCGCGCTGCCCCAGACCACCGCCAAGGCCGCCTGATCCGGGCCCACGGCGAGACGCACGGAAGGCGCGGTTCCCCCGGGGGCCGCGCCTTCGTCGTTTTCAAGGGTCCGTCCGGTGCTTGCGCCCGGGCGCACAACGCGCGACAGCACCCGCGACGGCGCCTTTCCAACCCAGTTCGATGACTGCGATGACCGATCTCGACACCCTCGAACGCGACCTCCTAACCCAGGTATCGACGGCCGCCGACGAGGCGGCCCTCGACGCGGTGCGCGTTTCCGCGCTCGGCAAGAAGGGCAGCATCTCCGACCTTCTGAAGACTTTGGGCAGCATGACCCCGGAGGAGCGCAAGGAGCGCGGACCCCTGATCAACGGCCTGCGCGATCGGGTGCAGGGCGCCGTTACTGCGCGCAAGACCGAACTCGCCGAAGCCGCCCTGGAGGCCCGTCTTGCCTCCGAGCGGATCGACGTGACCCTGCCGGCTCGCGAGGCGCCGGAGGTACGCGGACGGATCCATCCGATCTCGCAAGTCATCGACGAGATCACCGCGATCTTCGCCGATATGGGCTTCGCGGTGGCCGAAGGGCCCGACATCGAGACCGACGAGCTCAACTTTACCGCCCTTAACTTCCCGCCCGGCCACCCGGCCCGGGAGATGCACGACACCTTCTTCCTGGCGCCGGACCGCGACGGGAAGCGCAAGGTGCTGCGCACTCACACCTCGCCGGTTCAGATCCGGACGATGCGGGCGCGAACGCCGCCGATCCGGGTGATCATTCCGGGCCGGACCTACCGGCACGATTCCGACCAGACCCACACGCCAATGTTCCATCAGGTTGAGGGGCTGGTGATCGACACTAGCGCCAACATCGCCAACCTGAAATGGGTGCTGGAGGAATTCTGCAAGGCGTTCTTTGAGGTCGAGGGCGTCAAGATGCGCTTCCGGCCGTCCTTCTTCCCGTTCACCGAGCCGTCCGCGGAAGTGGACATCCAGTGCTCGCGCAAGGGCGGCGAAATCCGCTTCGGTGAGGGCGACGACTGGCTGGAAATCCTAGGCTGCGGGATGGTCCACCCGAACGTGCTGCGCAATTGCGGACTCGATCCAGACGTCGTCCAGGGCTTCGCCTTCGGGGTCGGCATCGATCGCATCGCCATGCTCAAATATGGGATGCCGGACCTGCGCCCGTTCTTCGAGGCGGATGTCCGATGGCTCGACCATTACGGGTTCCGGCCGTTGGATGTGCCGAGCCTCGTGGGCGGCCTCACGGGCTAAGTCGCCCCGGCTCCACCCGCGCCCCTCCGGCCCCGGTGATGGCCCCGCAATCCTGTTCCTCCGACGGTCGAGCCGACATCAGGCTCTCGAAGGTCCATCATGAAATTCACCCTCTCCTGGCTCAAGGACCACCTCGACACCGAGGCCTCCCTCGACACCATCGCCGAGACGCTGACGCGGATCGGCCTGGAGGTGGAGGGCGTCGAGGACAAGGCCGCTGCGCTCAAGCCCTACGTGGTCGCCAAGATCCTGACGGCCGAGCAGCATCCGAACGCCGACCGGCTGCGGGTCTGCACCGTCGAGACCGGGGCCGGCGCGCCGACGCAGGTCGTCTGCGGAGCGCCGAACGCCCGCGCCGGCCTCGTGTCGGTCTTCGCGCCGCCTGGCACCTACGTCCCGGGCAAGAACATCACCCTGTCGGTCGGCACGATCCGCGGCGTCGAGAGCCACGGCATGCTTTGCTCGGGCGCCGAACTCGGCCTCGGCGAGGACCATGACGGCATCCTCGAACTCCCGGCCGAGGCTCCGATCGGCCAGTCCTACGCGCTCTATGCCGGACTCGACGATCCGGTCATCGAGATCAACCTGACGCCCAACCGCCCGGATTGCACCTCGGTCCACGGCATCGCCCGCGATCTCGCCGCCGCCGGCATCGGCACGCTGAAGCGCGAGGCCCTGCCGGTCGTGCCCGGCGAGGGCCCCTGCCCAGTCGGCGTCGAAGTGGCCTTCGATGCGGGCGACCGGCACCTCTGCCCGCTCTTCGCCCTGCGGCTGGTGCGCGGCGTCAGGAACGGCCCCTCCCCGGCCTGGATGCAAGCCCGGCTGCGGGCCATCGGGTTGCGCCCGATCAACGCGCTGGTCGACATCACCAACTACGTCACCTTCGACCGCGGCCGCCCGCTGCATGTGTTCGACGCCGCCAAGGTCTCCGACAGGCTCGTTGTCCGCCGGGCGCAGGACGGCGAGAGCCTGCTCGCCCTCGACGGCCGCACTCACACGCTCTCCGGCGATACCGTGGTGATCGCCGACGGGAACGGCGTCGAATCCATCGCCGGCATCATGGGCGGCCAAGCGTCGGGCTGCGATGAGACCACCACGGACGTGCTGATCGAATCGGCCCTGTGGGATCCGACCAACATCGCGCAATCGGGCCGGCGCCTCGGCATCATCACCGATGCCCGCTACCGCTTCGAGCGCGGCGTCGATCCGGCCTTCGCGCTCCCGGGACTCGATCTCGCAACTCGCCTCGTGGTCGACCTCTGCGGCGGCACGCCGAGCGTAGCACAGATCGCCGGCGAACCGCCCGAATTCGAGCGGATCATCGACTTCCCCTGGACCGAGGTTCGCCGCCTCGCCGGCCTCGACGTCCAGCCCGGCGAGATGCAGCGAATCCTGGAGACGCTCGGCTTCCACGTCTCCGACACCGGCGAGCGGGTGCAGGTCCACACCCCGTCCTGGCGGCCCGACGTGGAGGGCAAAGCCGACCTCGTGGAGGAGATCGTGCGTATCGCCGGCCTCGACCGAATCGTGGCGACGCCCCTGCCGCGTCTGGCCGGCATCGGCGGTGCGCTGCTCACGGTGATGCAGAAACGCACGCGGACTGCCAAGCGCGCCCTGGCGAGCCGCGGCCTGTTGGAGGCGGTGACGTGGTCCTTCGTGTCGCATGACGATGCCGTGCTGTTCGGCGGCGGCGGCGCCGACCTTGCCCTAGCCAATCCGATCGCCTCCGACCTGTCGGACATGCGCCCAAGCCTCGTGCCTGGCCTGCTGCGCGTGGCGCAGCGCAACGCGGACCGCGGCTACCCGGATGCCGCCCTGTTCGAGGTCGGCCAGTGCTTCGCCTCCGACGAGCCGGAGGGCCAGACGATCCGCGCGGCGGCGATCCGCCGGGGCAGCGCGACCCTGTCGGGAGCCGGGCGCCATTGGGATGGCGCGACCGAGACTGTAGACGCGTTCGACGCCAAGTCCGACGCCCTGGCGCTGCTTGGCAGCCTCGGCGTGCCGACGGGTGGGCTTCAGGTGACGGCCGGCGGACCGTCCTGGCTGCATCCCGGCCGCTCGGGGACGCTGCGGTTTGGGCCAAAAACCGAGATCGGCTGGTTCGGCGAGGTGCACCCGCGGACGCTTCAGGCCCTCGATCTCAAGGGCAGCCTCGTCGCCTTCGAGATCGTGCTCGACGCGCTGCCGCTCCCCAAGCAGAAGCCGACCAAGGCCAAGCCGGCGCTCGTGCTCGCCGAATTCCAGCCCCTGTCGCGCGACTTCGCTTTCGTGGTCGGCCGCGACGTGCCGGCCGGCGACATCATCAAGGCGGCCCAGAACGCTGAGCGCAAGCTGGTCACGGCGGTCGATGTGTTCGATCTCTACGAGGGCCCAGGCGTGCCGGAGGGCGCGAAGTCGGTGGCGATCGCAGTGCGGCTGCAGCCGGTGGACCGCACGCTGACCGATGCCGAGATCGAGGCCGTGAGCGCCAAAATCGTCGCCGAAGTTATGCGCCGGACCGGCGCGACGCTGCGCGCCTGAGGGGAACCGCATGGACCGGACCGCCCTGCTCATCGCGGATCTGGCGGCGGCCGAGCGCCGGCCGACCGCGGCTCTGCGCGAGGCCGTGAAGCATCCAGCCGCGATCGCCGAGGCGACGCTGCCGCTGCTCGAGAAGGCGGCAGACGAGCGCGAGCTGACCCCGGAGGAGGCCAACCTCCTGTTCTGGGGCCTGCACGTCATGGCCCAGGCCCGGGACACGCGGGCCCTCGCTCCCCTTCTGCGTCTCCTGCGGCAGGACGAGGAGAGCCTCGATGCCGTGCTGGGCGATGCGCTGACCGCGACCCTGGCCAAGGTGCTGGCGAGCCTATTCGATGGCGATCCGCAGCCGCTGTTCCGCCTGATCCTCGACAGCACCGTCGACGATTTCGCCCGTATGGCGCTGCTCTGCGCCTGCACCTTCCTCACCCTGGAGGGCCGCATCGACCGCGCCGCGATGCACGACCTCCTCGTCCGCTTCGACGACGCGCAGGCCGCCGTCGAGGAGGCTCCAGCCTGGACCGGCTGGGAGGAGACGATCGCGCATCTCGGCTTCCGGGACCTCGCCCCCCGGGTTGCCGCGGCCCGCGCCGACGGGCGCATCACCGACGAGGTCAGCGACGCCGAGTGGTTCAAGGAGGCCCTGCGCAAGGCCGAGGCGAAGCCCCACGACCGGGAGCGGCTCGGCCCCTATCAGTACGGTTACTTGGACGATGCGATCGACGCCCTCGACTGGACCGTGGAAGGTGCCGGCGAGCCGCAGCGCAATCCGTTCAAGGATGTCGGGCGCAACGATCCCTGCCCCTGCGGCTCGGGCAAGAAGTTCAAGAAATGCTGCCTCGGCAAGGAGCAGGCCGAAGGGCCCTGGATGCCCCCCGGGCCCCTATTCGGCTGACGTCCCGCTGCCGCTGAGCGGATTGTCCGGATCCCACGCATAATGCAGCGTCTCGAACCGCATCGCGCGGGCATCGACCATCAGCAGGCGCCCGACCAGGGGCTCGCCGAAATCCGCCACCGCGCGGATAACCTCCATGGCCATCAGCGAACCCATCACGCCTGCCAGCGCTCCGAGAACGCCTGCCTCCGCGCAGGCGGGCACGCTGCCGGGGGGCGGCGGGTTCGGGAACAGGCAGCGATAGGTTGGATTCGGGTTCCCGTCCGGGCCGGTCTCGTGCGCCCGGATCGTCGTGAGCGTGCCGTCGAACCGGCCTAGAGCTGCCGTCACCAGCGGCCGGCCCGCATGGAAACAGGCATCCGAGACGGCGTATCGGGTGGCGAAATTGTCGGACCCATCCGCCACGAGGTCATAGCCGCGGATCAGGTCGACCGCGTTGTCGGGTGTGATCCGGGCCGGATGGGGGCTTACGGCCACATGCGGGTTGAGGCGGGCCACGGCATCGGCGGCGCTCTCGACCTTCGGACGACCCAGGTCCGGCGTACCGTGGATCACCTGCCGCTGAAGATTTGAGAGGGCGACCACGTCGTCATCGACGATACCGATCGTGCCGATCCCGGCGGCGGCGAGATACTGGATCAGCGGGGCGCCTAGGCCTCCCGCCCCGATGACCAGCACCCGAGCCGCCTTCAGGCGCGCCTGACCGGGACCACCGACCTCGGCAAGGACGAGGTGGCGGGCGTAGCGTTCGATCTCATCGGGAGCGAGGGCCATGCGCAGGCCATAGGCCGTCCCGGCGGCCGGCGGAAGCACCGATCCAGCGGGTGTTCCATGTCCGGTCGGACGCCGAAACGGAGCGCGGACGATCGACAGCGCTGGGACCAAACCGTCCCAGGCCGCGAATCAGGATCATGACGAGCAGGGCCGCGGCTCGCTCAGCGCGGCGCCAGAATCATGATCATCTGCCGACCTTCGAGCATCGGCTCGCTCTCGACCTTGGCAATCTCGGCCGTCTCGTGCTTCACACGCTCCAGGAGGCGCAGGCCGATATCCTGGTGAGCCATTTCACGGCCACGGAAGCGCAGGGTCACCTTGACCTTGTCGCCCTCCTCGAAGAAGCGGTGAACCGACTTCATCTTGGTGTCGTAGTCGTGCTTGTCGATGCCGGGGCGGAGCTTGATCTCCTTGACCTCGACTGTCTTCTGCCTCTTGCGGGCCTCGTTCTGCTTCTTCTGCTCGTTGAAGCGGAAGCGCCCGTAATCGAGCAGCTTGCAGACGGGCGGCACGGAATTTGGCGCGATCTCCACGAGATCGAGGCCGGCTTCCTCGGCAAGAGTCAGCGCGTCGAAGAAGGCAACGACACCGCGGTTCTGGCCGGTATCGTCGATCAGCTGCACCTCTCGCACACCGCGAATGTCGCGGTTGGCGCGCGGCCCGTCCTTCTGCGGGGCCGGCATGGCTCTCATCGGTCTACGAATGGCTTCGGTCTCCTGCTGCAACGACGAAATGGCGGACCCGACAATCCCCTGAAGGATTACCTGGCCGCCGGCCGCTCCGGTCTCTTCCGGACATACTACGTTGGGGGAAGCGCGGCCAGAGTCAACGGCTGACCGAGGCGCGGACTGAAAATAAACAGCCGATGCCGCGCGTCATCCGTGCCCCCAAACCGGGCTTTGATTAACGGGCTCCCCCGCGCAATTCGGCATAAACCGCGAGGGTGTCTCCCACCATGCGATCCAAGGAGAAGTGAGTCTCCACATGGGTCCGCGCTCTGCGCGCCATGGCGTCCCGGGCACTCGCGCCGAGCGAGAGGGCTTCAGTCAGCGCCGACGCGAGAGCGGCGGCATCGCCCGGTGGGACGCGCCAGCCGGTGCGCTGTCCGGCCGGGACATCCGGCGGTGCCAGAACGGTCTCGGGGACAGCCCCGAGATCCGAGACGACCACCGGTGTCCCGAGCGCCTGCGCTTCGACGGCCGACCGCCCGAACGCCTCGGGCTCGATCGACGGCACGGCCACCACGGAGGCGGCCCGGAAGGCCGCCGGCATGTCGGTACAATGCCCGACCCGGCGGACGACGGCACCGAGATTCCTGGCCGCAATCAGCGCGTCGAGTTCGCCCTCGTAGGAGGTTCGGCCCTGGGCATCGCCGGCCAGCACGACAGCGATATCCGGCACGCCCCGGTCGCGCATCTGCGCGGCCGCCTCGATCAGCACGCGATGCCCCTTCCAGGCGGTGAGGCGGGCCGCCAGCAGAATCACCCGCTCGTGGGGCGCAACGTTCCAGGCTCGGCGCAGGGCCTCGACCCGGCCGGCACCGACTGCCACAGGGTTGAAAACGGCGAGGTCGGTACCCCGGTGGATCACCTGCACCCGGTCTCCGGCCTGCTCAGCATGCATCCGCGTAATGAGATCGGCCGTGTAGCGCGAGTTGGCGATCACCACGTCCCCGCGGGCCATGACGGAATTGTAGAGCACCTTCACGCTGGTCCGGCCGGAATAGCTGCCGTGATAGGTCGTGACGAACGGCAGGCCGAGCCGGCGCGCGGCAGCAAGCGCCACCCAGGCCGGCGCGCGCGAGCGGGCATGGATGAGTTGCACGCCCTCGCGGCGGCAGAGCATCATGAGCCGCACGACGTTGACCGCCATCGCCGCCGGGTTCTTCGAGGCCGCTGGGAATCGGAGCCAGTGGCCGCCCTTCGCCTGTAATTCGCCGACCAGACGCCCGCCCTCGGTCGCCACCAGGGCACGCGCCCCGACGGACGCCAGGGCGCCCGCGACATCGACCGTCGTGCGCTCGGCGCCGCCGGCTTCGAGTTCGGGGATGATCTGGAGGATCCGAGCGCCCGCCAGGACACCCACTTCGCTGGGAAAGCCCGTCAGGCCGCGCGACTCGGCGCCCGTCCGCGGTCCCTCGGCCAGGACGCGCATGCCGCCTGCCGGTATCTGCCAAATGCTCGCTGCCATTGCTTCAGCATCACAGCCGCGCTTTACGGTCCGGTAAACGGATGTTGAAGCGAACCGTATCAAGGACGGTGTTTCTTCACGCTTGGATGGGGATATCGAAGATCAGGATGCCCGATATGGAGCCAAGCTTCCTCACAGTCGGCACCGGCGACACGCAGCGTCGTATTGCAGTGCGCGCGCGACCCGGCTCGGGGCCGCCGGTGGTATGGCTGGGCGGTTTCCGCTCGGACATGAAGGCCACGAAGGCAACCGCCCTCGATCAATGGGCTGCTCAAGCAGGGCGCGCCTTCGTCCGGTTCGATTATGCAGCCCACGGCGAGTCGAGCGGCACGTTCACGGATTGCACGATCAGTTCCTGGCTGGAGGACGCGCAGGCCGTGTTGGGTACCCATGTCGGCGAGCCCCCGATCCTGGTCGGCTCCTCGATGGGCGGCTGGATCGCCTGCCTTGCAGCCCGCGACCGGGCAGCGGGTGGCGCGCCAAATGCGGGCCTCGTGCTCATCGCCCCGGCTCTGGACTTCACAGAGGATTTGATCTGGGAACGCCTCACCGAGGCGGGGCGCGCCATGCTGATGCGCGACGGTGTCCTGCGCAGACCCAGCGACTATGCGCCCGAACCGGACCCGCTCACTCTGAAGCTGATCGAGGATGGTCGCCGGAACTGCATGCTTGGGAGCCCCATCGATCCGACGTGCCCGATCCATATCCTTCAGGGCATGCGCGACACGGATGTACCGTATGCCCACGCCCTCAAGATCCTCGGCCGCCTGCCGGCCGAAGGTACGGTGATGACGCTGATCGCGGATGGTGACCACCGCCTGTCGCGACCGCAGGATATCGCACGGCTCGTGGCGGCGGTGGCCGAGATAACCTGACGGGCCGGAGCCCGCTTGGTTCAGTGCAGACTGACCGGCTGCAGATCCTGCGCGGCAGCATTGGCCAGAACGACAGCACGGGAATCGGCAAGCATGATCGGTGCACCGCTCGCCGAGAGCAGCGCGAACAGATCGAGTCCGGGCGTCAGTTCAGGGGCCTGCGGGAAGAAGCGGCGCACCTCGTCGGACCGGATCGGCCGCACGTAGGCGATGTGCCCCTCACCGAGCGCCGCAAGATCGGCCGGCTGGAAGTCGGCGGGATCGAGATCGGCGGGGGTCAGGGGCGACGGATTAAGAACGGTCATCAATGCCCTCCTGGCTGGCAGAGCGTCCGCGGCCGGTCCCGAAGGCACCGACAGCACCAAGCCCATGTGGGGATTGCTGCCGTCCGATCAATCTCAACCGCGCGCGCCGATATCGATCTTGCGCACAATTCGATCCGGCTCTGGGCGAACGAGGTCGATCGACAGCAGGCCATTGGCCAGATCCGCGCCCAGCACCTCCATGCCGTCAGCAAGGAGGAAGGTGCGCTGGAATTGCCGGGCCGCGATGCCGCGGTGGAGGAAATGACGCTCGCGCTCGTCGACCTGCCGGCCGCGCACCACGAGCTGGCTGTCCTCCAGCATCACGTCGAGCTGCTCGCGGGTGAAACCCGCGACCGCGAGCGTGATGCGGAGCCTTTCAGGCTCGCTCTCGGTCCGAGGCAGGCGCTCGATATTGTAGGGCGGATAGCCATCGTTGGTGGCTTTGGAGACCCGGTCGAGGGCCTGTTCGATCTCGTCGAACCCAAGCAGGAACGGATGCCCGAAGGGCGAAGTGCGCGTCATCGCGGCCGTCATCCAGAAAGCGAGGCCTCTGCCCCCGGGGCCTGCCGCCGCCCCGCAATGCCCAAGCACCTCGTCGACAGGGAGCCCACCGGGGCAGCGCTCCGCCGGACGAGACGCCGCCGGCAGTAGAGCGATATGGCCACGGTGGTGCTGGCCATCAAGGGACGCCTCTCGTTTAGTCCACCACCGGTCGGCACAGCCGTGCTGGGCATATTCGGCAATGATAGTTAGGGAATACTGGCAAGTTTTTGAGCCGTCACGCTTCCGACTAACAGTTTGGAACTGCTCTGATTTTTGAGCTGGGCCTTGATCAAGGCCGCGCCGGTGGCTTACTGCCGCGGCTGGCGATCGGACGATCACATCGGGCGATCGCTCGGATTTCAGCTGCGACGCGAGGCAAAGCGCCCATGGACGCGCCCCAGACCCTGTCGGACCGTGCGGCGCTGCAGCGCGTGGTCGACGTGTGCGGCGACGAGGCCGAGATCCTGGCCTTGTCAGTGGCTCGTTTCGTTGCAGCCGGCTACATGACCAGCGATGTGGCCTGTTGGAATGCTGCGTTCGACGGGGCCGAACAACTACTCGGGCCGGCGGAAGGGTGCCGGTTCGTGGCCTGCGTGGTGGCGATCATCCGTGCGCTACGAGTGGAGCGCGAGGAGGATTGGTCGTTCATGCCGGCGAGTTGCTGCCGCGTGACCGGTCATGAATGCGCGCTGGTCAACCTGATCAACCGGGGCCGGAAACGGCTCTGGGCGGATCTCGAGGAGGCGGCAGCGGAGATCACCGGGCGGGGCACGGCACCGCGGCTCGTGGCGGCGGTCCGGGCGGCCGTCGATCCGCTCGATGCGGCAGCCGAGCGCTTGGCGCCGACATCCTGCCGCGGTGGCGTTGTACTTCACTGAATCCCCTCCGGGATCGGGCGGGAACGGCGGGCGCAGGCCCCAGGACGAGGAAGAGGATGACGGTTCGGTGCTTGCCTTGAGCGTTCCCCTGTACCGCCGGCGGATCGGGCGTATCGCCCTCGACACGGCGGCCTGCGTCGCGCTCTCGGCGCTCCTCGTGGTCTCGGCCCTGGCGCAAGACGCGCCCGAGAAGGCCGGGCCGCTGAAGCTGCAGCTCAACAAGGTCGAGACGGCCGCTGAGGCGTGCCGCATCACAATGGTGATCGACAACACCAGGGGGGCGAGTCTCAAATCCTACAAAGTCGATCTCTTCGCCTTTGATACGGACGGAGTCGCACAGAAGCGTGTGGCGGTGGAACTCGGGCCGCTCCCACCCCGGAAGACCCTCGTGAAGATTTTCGATTTCCCCGGGATCGCCTGCAACAAGGTAGGGCGCGTCCTGTTGAACGACGTCCTGTCCTGCGACGGAAGCGACGCCGGCCGCGAAGCGTGTCTCGAACGGACCGAGACGGATTCGAAGGCCGGCATCCCATTCGACCGCTGATCTCGCGACCGCTGATCCCGGCCGCTGGACGGACGAAGCGGTGAGACCGTCCGGCGGCAGGTATCGCCGGGCGGTCAGCGGCATTCGCCGCACCCCGATAGGACGGCGGCGCAACGCCGCGTGAGACCAGGACGCCAGGAGCCCGCGATGGACCCGACACAAGCGCCGATCGAGGCCGCCCACGACTTCTCGTTCCTCGGCCTGTTCCTTCAGGCCGATCCGATCGTGAAGGGTGTGATGATCCTCTTGGTTGTCGCCTCGATCGCGTGCTGGACCGTAGTGTTCGAGAAGATCATCCGCCTCGCCGCAGCCCGGCGTCAGGCCAAGGAATTCGCCACGCTGGTCCAATCCGGCGGCAAGCTTGACGGCGAACTCAGCGGCATCGCCGGCCACATCGCGCGGGCCGGCATCGATGCATGGCGCGATCAAGACACCTCCGAGACCCGGGCGGAGCGCCGAGAGCGGATTGAGCGGGCGATGAAGGGCGCGCTCACGATGGAGGTGAAGCGCCTGCGCACCGGCTTGTCCCTGCTGGCGACCTCCGGGTCGACCGCACCCTTCGTGGGGCTATTCGGCACCGTCTGGGGCATCATGAACTCGTTCTCGTCGATCGCGCGCAGCCAGGACACGTCGCTGGCCGTGGTGGCGCCGGGCATCGCGGAGGCGCTGTTCGCCACCGCAATCGGCCTCGTGGTCGCCATCCCGGCCGTCATGGCGTTCAACAAACTGTCGGGCGACGTGGGCGCGATCCAGAGCACCTTCTCGTCCTATATCTCGCTGCTCGGCAACCGTCTGGCGCGCGACCGCGCCGGCACACCGCACCGCGCCGCCGCCGAGTAGACGCCTCCCACAGAACGCCCGCTGCTCCGTCGCGCGCAGAGGGAGGGCTCCCGGTGATCGGGAGCCTCGTGAGAGGCTCTGAGCCACTTCAAAAGGACCGCCCACGCGTGGGCTGAACGCACCGAACCGGAGACGCCCGATGGCGATGGGATCCATTCGCGCGAGCGACGACGACGATCTCGAAGACATGCCGATGTCCGAGATCAACGTGACCCCGATGGTCGACGTGATGCTCGTGCTGCTGATCATCTTCATGGTCGCAGCGCCGTTGATGACCACGGGCGTGCCGGTGCAGCTGCCCAAGACCGCGGCCCCGAAGGTGGCGCAGTCGAAGAAGCCCCAGGAGGTCACGGTCGACAAGGACGGCAAGCCCTCGATCGCCAAGGAAATCTTTACCATGGAGAGCTTGGTGCCGCGCCTGCGCGAGATGGCGGCGGCCGACAAGGATCAGGTCATCCTCGTGCGCGGCGACCGGGACGTCCCCTACGGCAAGGTCATGGAGGTCATGGGACTGGTGGGGCAGGCCGGCTTCACCAAGGTCTCGCTGATCGCGCAGTCGCCCGGCGGCGCACCGGCGCCCCAGTCTGCGCCGGCCGCTGCCGCCCCTGCCGGGACCGCCCGCTGAGCCGATGAACACGTTCGTATCGACGGATGCGCCCGAGGGGTTCGGGCAACGCCGCCCATCCGGGCTGGTCGTGGCCTTCCTGGTCGCACTGGGGCTGCATGCCCTCGTACTGGCCGCCGCGATGGTCCTACGGCTTGCGCCCCCGACGCCGCCCGGCGAGCAACAGATCACCGTGGATCTGGCGCCGATCATGACGGAGGCGCCGACGGAGGCACCGTCCGAGCAGCAAATGAGCCAAGCCGCGCCACCGGAGACGAAGCCCGTCGACCTGCCGCCCGACGAGGCGGTCCAGCCGCCGCCACCGACCGAGATGGCCGAAGTAAAGCCGGACGAGACCCCGGTGGTCGAGCCTCCGCCGCAGGCCGAGGCGGTCGAGACCCCGAGCCAGGTGATCACGTCGAGTTCGGAGGAGGCACAGCCGCTGACGCCCCCGCCCGCCGAGATCGCCAAGACCGAGGAGCCGCCGAAGCCGGTGCCCGATCCCGCCAAGCTCAAGGCTGAGCGGGAAGCGAAGCTGCGCAAGGTCCGGGAGGAGAAGCTCCGCGAGCAGAAGCGCGAGGAGGCGCGTCAGGAGCGTCTGGAGGACATTCGCGAGGCTAAGGCGAAGGCCGCGCGGGAGGCCAAAGCCCGTCAGGCGAAGGCTCAGGAGGGCGCCGAAGCGCGCAACTCCGCCTCGGCGTCACGCCAGAACGCGGCGGGCCGCGCCGCGGCGGGTAGCGATCCGAGCGCTCTGCGCCAATGGACGGGTGCGATCAGTGCGGCGATCCACGGGCGCATGAATGCGGGCGCCGCCAACGGCACCGGAGGCGGAACGGCGGTGGTCCGCTTTACCGTGATGCGCTCAGGCCAAGTTACGGCTGCAGGCCTCGCACGCTCCAGTGGCGTCGGGCAGATCGACAGCGCCGCGCTCTCGGCCGTCCGCGGCAGCCTTCCGGCCGCACCGGCAGGCGTGACTCAGCCTAGCCTGTCCGTCTCCATCCCGCTCAACTTCCGAGTGAGATAAGCCTTGCCTCACAACGCGTGGATAAGAACGCCGGAATCTGGACTGGTCTGAGCTTCCGGTGATCCTGGCGAATATTGTGCGCTGGCATACCCGGCGAGCGTTGCAGATTCGCCTTCGACCCGACGGGCATGCTAAAGTCAGCTTGAACACGCGTCCGTGTGCCTTCGGCGACGGGACACGGGTGTGAAGATCCGGCCTTGCCCTCCCCCTCCAACAGGCCGGACCTGCCCAGTCGCCGTCCCGCGCAGGTTGCGAAGGGTCGGATACGCTGCGCTGGGGCGAAAGGGACAGGATGAGCGACGAGACCGAGTTCGACCTCGACGAGGAGAATGCAACGCGCGACGCGGAAGCGGAGGCGAAGACGCGGGCCGACAATCGCATCGAGCGGGCCGAACGCGCCGAGCGGATGGCGCGCGAGGGTGCGCAGGCGATGGCGGAGCATCACGCGGCGATCAAGGCTGTCGATGAGAAGACCGTCAAGTTGCGGGCGCTTCGACTGGCCAAGGAAGAAGCCGAGGCCCAGACCAAGGCGGCCGAGAAGGAAGCCAAGGCTGCCGCGAAGGTCGCGGCCAAAGGTGCTGGGAAGGGCGCAGCCAAGAAGGCTGCGCCGAAAAAGACCGCCGCAAAGGGTTAGAGGCCGATGGCCGAAGATCGCAATCGCCGCCGCTTCACCGATCCGCGCGCGGCAGCCGAGGCGGCTTTCCGTGCCGCGACGTCTCCGAAGCCGGAGGCTCCCCCGCAGCAGGCGGCACCCAGGACCGCAACGCCCCCCGGTACGCGGGAGACGGTGAGCCTTCGCCTCGACAGTGCGGTACTCGCCCATTTCCAGAAGGATGGGCCGGGCTGGCAGGACCGCATCAACGCGGCGCTCAAGACGCTCATTCCTGCCGCTCAGGACTAACGCAGGATTTGAGCTTGGCGCGTTGGCGCCCGCGCCTCACGCGTCGCGGGGGCGCTCGCGGAGAATCCGGTTCACCGCGCGATCAAGAGCCGACAGGAAGGCCGACCTGTCGGCGCGCGAGAATGGTTTCGGACCGCCGGTGATCGTCCCGGCCTCTCGCAGGGACTGCATCAGGTCGCGGGTCGCGAGCGCCATGCCGATCGACGACTCGCTGAACGGCTTGCCGGTAAAGGCCAGCACCGTCGCGCCGGTTTTGACGCACCGTGCGGCGAGCGGCACGTCGGCTGTGAGGACGATGCTTCCAGGGCCGGCACGCTCGGCGATCCAGTCATCGGCAGCGTCGAGGGCAGAGCCGACCACGACGCGCACGATCCAGGGTTCGTGCGGCAAATTCAGGATGCTGTTTGCGACCACGTGGACGGTGAGCCCGTAGCGGGCCGCCACCCGGTAGGTCTCGTCCTTGACCGGGCAGGCATCGGCATCGAGGTAGATCGGCGGCCCCGCCGTATCGGCGCTCACGGTCGCGGCACGAGCTTCGACGTGAAGCCCGCCACGATCAGGAGCACCCCCAGGGCGAATTGCCAGTGCTCGATATCGCCGCCCACCGAGATCAGGATGGCGTGTCCGAAAACCAGCAGGCCGAGCAGCGGCAAGCCGAAGCGAAGTCCCATCTTCGCGGTCGTCAGGATGGCGGCTCGGGGTGCCTCCGTGCGGGGCATCAGCGGGCTGCCGCCACGCGACGGGGTTCCAGATCCGTGATGGGCAGCATATCGCCGTGACCGCGCTCGAGCGTAGCGACCGCGAGCGGAGCGCCGCGCCCTCGCAACGCGTGGGCACCCAGCGAGCGGGCGCGAACGCCATCCGGAAGCCGCGTCAGCCGGTCCAGGAGATCCTGCGAGATCAGAATGCCGACCCCGAGCGGACGGCATAGGGCTTCGATCCGCGAGGTAACGTTCACGGCATCGCCGAAATACGCGATCTTGTGTCGGTCGACTCCGACTTCGGCCGTGACGACCGAACCGCCGTGCAGGGCCGCCCGAAGGCGCGGCACCGTTCCGAACCGGGCCGTCCAGGCCTCTGCATCCGCCTCGATCCGGTCGAGGACGTCGAACAGGCACGTCACGCAGCGCGCATCCTTCAGGCCCCGGGCGATCGGCCAAGTGATGATGGCCAGATCCCCGACATAATCATCGACGGAGCCGCCGTTGCGGCGCACCGGCTCGGCCAACGTCGCGAAGACGGCGCCGAGATATTCCTGGGCTCGGAGGTCGCCGTGCGCCTCCGCGAAGGCGGTCGAGCCGACCACGTCGAGGAACAGGAACACCCGCTCCTCCGCCACCGGCTTGTGATAGCGGCCGATCATGAAGTTCACGAACACTTCGCCGCCGATCAGGTCGCGCATTCGGATCACGAAGACGAGGAGGCCGGACACGGCCAGGGCATAGGCGAGCACCCGGGCGGTCATGCGTGTGGCCGAGGTGAGGTCGTCGGTCGTCAGCGCAAACGCCCAGACCAGCAGGCCACCGAGCGCGTTGCCAGCCATGATCATCAGCACGTAGGCAAGTTCGGCCGCAACTACGTAGAGCCAAGCCGGAAAACGGCGGATCCGCGCCTGCAGGCCCGCCAGGATCAGGCCGCGGTCGAAGGCCAGCACCGTCGCGCCCATGCAGAGGCCATACGTGAATCCTGCAAGCGGGGACGCGCCCGCCACGAAGATGATGTTGTAGAGGAGCCCGGCGCCGGCCGCCGCCAGCAGGATCAGGACCCAGAACATGCGGTGAGCGGGCAGCATCGGCGCAACTCCAGCATGGCCAACCGAGCGACCGCGCACCGGACCGGGTTTCACGGGTTTGACCCTATAGCGCAGGCACGGCGAGCCCGCGCAGCATGACAGCAGGCCATGGCCTGAAGTGCAGCGCCGTCTTTATGCGCCCTGCCTTGCTCAACAATCCATGATGGCGCGAGTAAGGCGTGGAACGGCAGGGTCGCGGCGCCGGTGCCCATCGCCGGGGTCGCTGTCGGAAAAGCGCCAAGACAGGGAAGGGAACGACGCCATGCAGGCCAGGAGCTTTGGTGCAGCCCGCGTCCCGGTCTCGGTGATCGGCCAGGGAACGTGGCACATCGACCGGTCGGACCGCGGCGATGCGATCGCCGCGCTTCGGGCCGGGATCGATGCCGGCATGACCCATATCGACACGGCCGAGATGTACGGCGACGCGGAGGCGATCGTCGCCGAGGCGACCGCCGATTGCCGGGAGGAGGTCTTCCTCGTGTCGAAGGTCGTGCCTGGAAACGCGACCCGCCGCGGTGTCGTGCGCGCCTGCGAGGAGTCGCTGCGGCGATTGCGGACCGACCGGCTCGACAGCTACCTGCTGCACTGGCCCGGCCAGCACCCCCTGGAGGAAACCATCGCGGGGTTCGAGGATCTGCGCCGGGCCGGGAAGATCCTGTCGTGGGGCGTCAGCAACTTCGACATCGAGGATCTCGATCGTGCCCTGGCGATTGCCGGCCCGGACCGCATCGCCTGCAACCAAGTGCTCTACCATCTCAACGAGCGGGCGATCGAACACGCCGTTCTGCCCTGGTGCGAGAAGCACGGCGTCGCGATGGTCGGCTACTCGCCGTTCGGCAGCGGCGAGTTCCCGGATCCGGCTAGCACCGGCGGCCGGGTGCTGGCGGGAATTGCCGAGGCGCACGGCACGACCCCGCATGCGGTCGCCCTCGCCTTCCTGACCCGGATGCCCCTGACCTTCACGATCCCGAAGACCGGGCGCCCGAGCCGCGCGGTGGAGAATGCCGGCGCGGCTGAGCTGCATCTCGGATCCGCCGAGATCGCCATGATCGACGCGCATTTCCCGCGCGGCCCGCGCCCCCGGATGCTGCCGATGCTCTGAGCATCGACGAGCCGGCGTGCGATGCCCTCTCGTCTGTGCTCAGTCGCCGATGCCGAACAGCTTCTCGATGAAGTTGCGATCGTCCTTCGGCGCCCGCCGGGCCGCGGCGGCCGGGCGGGATGAAGGCGCCTGCGGATCGCCGAAGATCTGGCCAAGGACGCCGCCCGGCGCCTCCTGGCCGGCGCTGGCCACGGAGGCCGTCGTCTCCGGTGCCCTGCGCCAGCGGTTCATGTTGGGGAGCGGAACCGGGTTCTGACCCTTCAGCGCCTGGGTCATGTAGCCCTTCCAGACCTCCGCCGGCAGGTTGCCGCCCGTCACCTTCTTGGTCAGCTCGCCATCGTCGTTGCCGAGCCAGACCCCGGTCACCAAGCTGCCCGAGTAGCCGATGAACCACGCATCCCGGTAATCCTGGGTGGTGCCCGTCTTGCCCGCGAGGTCCCAGCCCGGAATGTCGGCCTTCTTGGCGGTGCCGCTGACGAAGGTCTCGTGCATCATGGCGTTCATCATGCCGTCGGCATCGGCGCTGATCACCCGGCCGAGCCCGTTCTCGGCCCGCTTGTAGAGCACCTTGCCGTCCTGCCCCTTCACGGCCGTGACCACGTAGGGGATCACGCCGGTGCCGCCATTGGCGAAGGCCCCGTAGGCGCCGACCATCTCCAGCAGCGTCACTTCGGAGGTGCCGAGCGCGATCGAGCCGTTGGCCTGGAGCGGCGAGGTGATGCCGAGGCGTTGCGCGGTCTGCACCACCGCCTTCGGGCCGACCTCCTGGCCGAGGCGCACCGCCACGGTGTTGAGGGAATGGGCGAGCGCCGTGCGCAGGGTGACCGGCCCCTCGTAGCGGTGCGAATAGTTCTCCGGCGCCCAGGTGCCGATGCGGATCGGCGCGTCGTCGCGCACCGTGTCGGGGGTGGCGCCGTGCTCCACGGCGGTCAGGTACACGAATGGCTTGAACGAGGAGCCGGGCTGGCGCTTGGCCGTGGTAGCGCGGTTGAACTGGCTCTGCGCGTAGTCACGCCCGCCGATCAGCGCGCGGATCGCCCCATCGGGGCGCATCGAGACGAGTGCACCCTGGCCGACGTTGAAGCGCGCGCCCTTGGCATTCAGCTCCTCGGTCAGGGTCCGCTCGGCGGTGGCCTGGAGGGCGGTATCGACCGTCGTCTGGACCGTGATGTCGGTTTCGAACTTGCCGACGTAATCGTCGAGTACGTCCATCACGAGGTCGGCGACGTAGTTGGCCGAGCCGCCGCCGCGGGCGTTGGCGGGCTTAGCCGGCTGGGCGAGCGCCACCTTCACGTCCTGCGCGGTCGCGAAGCCGAGATCCTGCATGGCGGCGAGCACCTGCGCGGCGCGGGCCTGCGCGGCCGGCAGGTTGCGGTTCGGGGCGAGCCGCGACGGCGCCTGGACGAGGCCGCCGAGCATGGCGGCCTGGGCGAGCGATACCTCCTTGGCGGGCTTGCCGAAATAGCGTTGCGCCGCCGCCTCGACGCCGTAGGCGCCGGCGCCGAAATAGACGCGGTTCAGGTAGAGTTCGAGGATCTCGTCCTTCGTGTACTTGTGCTCCAGCCAGAGCGCGAGGATCGCCTCTTGGATCTTGCGCGAGGCCGAGCGCTCGGGCGTCAGGAAAAGGTTCTTGGCGAGCTGCTGGGTGAGCGTCGAGCCGCCCTGCGCAACGCCGCGCCGAGTCACGTTCTGGCCGACCGCGCGCAGGATGCCGACCGGATCGACACCGAAATGCTGGTAGAAGCGTCGGTCCTCGATCGCCACGAAGGCGCGGGGCAGATAGGGCGGCAATTCCTTGATCGAGACCACCCGGCCGCCGGTCTCGCCGCGGTTGGCGAGCAATGTGCCGTCGCTCGCCAGGATCGCGATATTGGGCGGGCGCTTCGGGACCGCGAGCTGGTCGATCGGCGGGAGCTGGGAGGCATGGTAGGCGATGAGCCCAGCGAGCCCGATGACGGCCCAGAGGCCGAGCACCACTGTGCCGTAGACGATCCGGCCGAGCCACGAACGGCGACGCCGCTTCCGGCCCGCGCTCGCCGACCGTGCCGACGCCTTGGCCGGCTTGCGTGCCGGCCCACCCACTCGATTCGCCACGCCCTCTCCTGATCCAGAACGATCGTCACGGGACAGGCGCAGGTCGAGGTCGCCACGATCCCGCGCGCGCCCCTCCGGCACATCGAAGTTCGGCTCAACTCTGCCGCGCCCCTTGCCTGGACCGTTGCCTTGCCCCTTGGCCATGCATCCCGTCTTCGATTGATCCGGACCGGCGCGCCCCTCAGAGGCGACGCCGCACGGTTGTCGCGCGCCTCAGTCTGCGGCATCCGCCCCGACACAGGACAGGACGCGGCAGCCGCGCGTCCGCCTTGTCGAATCCGTTTGTGACCGCATCGCGGTGATGCTGGACGAGAAGGCTCGCCAATCCGTTAAGACCGCATCAACCTCTACGCCCCGGGCGCCGGGTCGGAAGGTTGCCCGGCACCCATCACCCGCCGCGCCTCGGCAAGCAGCACCGGGTGACGGGCTGATTGCGGACCGGAATCCGGCGTCTCCCGACCGAGCCGAGCGACGCGTGCCAGGAACAGGCGTCGACGCAGACCGAAGCGCCGGAGGCTCATCAGCAGCGCCTGAAGCACGAGGCGGACGGCTTCGGTGCGCTCGCGCTCGAGGACGATCTCGGTCTTCAGGGCCTCCTCGCGCCGGAGCGCGGCCTCGAGTTCGCCGCGGACGACCGTGCGCGCCGCCTCGTCCTGGCGCGCGACCGCCAGCGCGATTCGGCATTCCTGCAAGGCGCTGAGCAGAAGAAGCTCGTGCGCGGACGAATCTTTCACTCAGTCCTCCCGATGCGTCGCGGTCCGCCGCCGACCGATGCGACCCGTCCCCACGCCATCAACATCGTGAGCCGACGCCATAGCGAGCACGACCGCTGGCCGGAAGCCGCCATCCGAATTAATCGGCCCGGCATGACGCATCACGGGGGAATCGTGGACGTGAAGATTCGGATTGCCTCGGCCATCGCGGCCGGCTCGCTGGGGATGGGTCTGCTCGCGCTCTCCGCGGCCCAAGCCTATCAGCTCGACACGGTGAACCTGATTGCGTGCGCGCAGGAGGGGGGTGTCTGCCGGATGCCCTATCCCACCAACGTCTATTTCGGTGTTCCCGGCCGCACCAACGGTCGGCCGTTCCCACAGGGCGGTGTGATCGCCTGTAACGCTCAAACCTTCGGGGATCCCGCCCCGGGCCAGCCGAAGAGCTGCTGGTACGCGCCGCGTATCAATGCGGGCGGATCGAACGACCGCCCCCGGTACGAGGGCTATGACCGCCGCCGCGACGATGACCGCGACGATCGCGGCTACGACCGCGATTATGACCGCACGCCGATGCGGCGCCCTTACGACGAGGATTACGACCGGCCCGCGCCGCGGCAGTACCGGGACTACCGGGACTACCGGGACGACGATTGATCTTCCCCCGATAGCCACGCCCTCCCGCCGTATTCAGCCTGTTAACGGCGATCCGCCATGGTTTCGGGCATTCAGGTCCGGTTCGGCGGGCGGGTGCGGCCGAGGGAGAGTCTCATGACGGAGGACCGGCGCGGCACGTTCCGCAGGAACGCCTTCACGTTCGGCTCCCTGCTCCTCGCACACGGCGAGGTCAGTTGCCTGGTCTGGGACGCGACCGAGACGGGCGCCCAGATCGAGGTGGAGAACGATCAGCCGGTGCCGGATCGTTTCCCGCTGCGCCTGACCGCCGACGGCGATCCGCGTCCGGTTACGGTCGCGTGGCGGCGAAGCCGCCGGATCGGCATCGCGTTCGAGGGCTGAAGCGGCTCGTCAGGTCGCCTGCAGGGCCGGACGCGCCGACCTGCGGGGGGGCGCCAAGTGGAACCGTGCGGGCCGGACGAACAGGATCTTCAGTGGCGTGCCGCGCACGAGCCGTTCCAGGGCGAGCGGCAGCAGCACCGCGGCCACCATCACGAACAGGCTCACGGCACCGATATCCGCGATGATTCCGGTGCGCACGAGGATCTCCCGGGTCGCGGCCATCGGCAGCGAAAACGCGAGGTAGATGACGATCGAGCGCCGGCCGCAGACGCGTATCGCGTCCGCCAGGGGGCCACCCGCCCGGCCGATCAGGGCGGCCGCCACCACGATCGCCAAGGCTCCGGCGGCGCCGACGGCGAGGCTCACCAGGGGCAGGCTCGTCATCGTCGGATGGGCGGGATCGCTCGTGGGTGTCATGGCAAGCCAAGCGTCTAGAGCGGCCCAGACGGCAAGTCCGCCGAGCACCGGCCCGACATGGCGACGCGCCGTATCGGCCAGGGTGAAGATCCGGTCGGCGAACAGGTATCCGGCCACGAAGTAGACGTAACGGGCGCAGAACTCCTCGATCAGGGTCGAGTCGTTGCGGATATCGGCGATCTGCAACAGCGCGGCCACAGCCAGCAACATACCGCCCGGCAGGCGGCGCAGCACCTTGGTGACCACAGAAAACACAGCCAGCAGATAGATGAACCACAGGCTGGAATAGGGCTCGATCAGGGCGTGCGCGAGATGGGCTGCGAAGTCCGCGGGGCCGCCATCGCCGACGATCTTTCCGTATCGGGCCGCCGACTGGATCACGAGCCACAGCAGGTAGAAATAGGCGAAGTGGACCACGCGCCGGTCGGAGAACAGGCGCCAGTCGCGGTCGATCACCCGCCCCATGAACAGACCCGACAGCAGGAAGAAGTCCGGGATCCGGAACGGCTTCGCGAAGGCGACGACCGGGTGGAGGAAACCTTCGCCGCCCATGGCGTCGCCAGTGCCCGTCACGGCATGCATCATCACGACCAGGAGGATGCAGATCCCCTTCGCGATATCGACCCAGGCCAGTCGATCCCGTGCGTCCGCTGCTCCGGCCATCATCGCATCCCCGATACAGGGATGATCCTGGACCCCATGTGGTTGACGGCAAGATTCGAGACGCGATCGTTCTACCGACGTGGCCAAGACTTCGTAAATATTCGCCGCTCAGACCTTGCGTCGCGAGGTCCGCCGGTCGCGGGTCATGCGCGTGGCGGCGTGAAAATCATCGGGCTTGCCACGGACCCAGGCGAGAAATCGGGCGATCTCCGGATCGGTGCGCAGCGCATCAACCTCGGCGAGTCGGTTGGCGATCTCGGCCTCGCTGTAGCGGGCGTGGATCGCCGAGTGACAGATCTGGTGCAGCCGGACGGTGCCACGATGGGTTCCACCCTTCAGCTTGGGCGTCAGATGATGGAGGCTGGAGCGGGCGCGGGGTGGGATCGGACGCTCGCACAGCGGGCAGACCGGATCGACCCGCGCGGCGACGCCCGGCTGCTCGGGATCATCGGCACTCCAGCGCCGGGACCGCCGTCCAACCACGCACGCCCTCCTTCAACCGTCCACTACCCCGCCATCTCGGCCGCCGCGCAGCCCCGGCCGACACGCGCGCCGAACGTTGCCTCCGCTTCGCGATCCCGGAGGCCCAGGATGGAGACGTGATCGCCCGGTACCAGCTCGATCCGCGCCCGGGGTCCGGCCGCGGCGGCGAGCGCCAAGGCGAGCTTGGCCGGCACCACCGGATCGTCGCGGCCCTGGACGATCAGGACCGGCGCCGTCCCGGAGCGGATGCGCAGATCCGAGCGGTAGGTGTCGCGCAGGAGCCAGGCGGGTGCCAGCGGGGCATGCAGCCGCACCGTGTGGGTCATCGAGTCGAACGGCGCTTCAAGGTAGAGCCCGATCGCGGAATAACGCTCGGCGACCGCGACCGCGATGGCCGCCCCGAGGGAATGGCCGTGCAGCAGGATCGGCGCACCCGGCGCCCGCGCCGCCGCCTCCGCCACCGCGGCCAGACCGTCGCGGATCAGGCCATCTTCGCTGGGATGGCCGGTCGAACCCGGATAACCGCGATAGGCCGGCGTCAGCACGCCCCAGCCGGCTGCGCGCCAAGGGTCTGCGGAGAAGCGCGCCGCATGCGGTTCCGGGCGGCCACCGTTGCCGTGAAAGCTGACCACGATGCCGCAACCCGGCCGCGGCGCGCGCCAGAGGGCGTGAAGGGTTTCCCCGTCGCCGGTGGCGAACGTGATCGGCGCGACCTCCGGCGGCACCGGCGCGAGGGGCGGTGGATGATAGGCGCCCGGTTAGAGAAAGCGGCGTTGTCCCAGGGCGAGCGCGGCGAGCGCCAGGCCGCAGAGCAGGATTACGGTGAGCGCGAGACCGGCGAGAAGGCGCATTCGAATCGTCGGGTGGCGAAGTGGTCGGCGTGGGAGCCCTCTCCTAGGCCCGCTCCGGACGCCGTTGCAATCAGGGCCGCTTGGAACGCCGCCAGACCATCCGGAGCGGATGTCGTTCGGACGTTTTACGCAGCATTGACAAAGGCACCGGCAACCGTGAGTCTTGAATCGTTCCGAGGGGAGCCCCGCAGGGGGCTGAGATTGGGCATCCGGCCCTGACCCTTGAACCTGATCCGGCTCATACCGGCGGAGGGACGGGAACCTGCGGCTGCGCGCCTCGCGGCCGGCTCTCTCATCTCACCCATCGCGTGGACCGGACCGCTCCGAAGCGAGGAGAGGCCCACGATGAACGCACCCGTTCGCCCCAAGGACGTGACAGGCAACCCCGAGGCCGTGACCACCGGTCCGGTCACCGGATCGCGGAAGGTCTATGCGAGCCCGGTCGGCCGGTCGGACATCCGCGTGCCCTATCGCGAGATCGCCCTCTCCGACCCGAAGGAAGCACCGGTGCGGGTCTACGACCCGTCGGGCCCCTACACCGAGACCGACGCGCGCATCGACCTCAGCGCCGGCCTGACCGGCGTGCGCGAGCCCTGGATCGCGGCCCGCGGCTACACGGCGGTCGAGCCCCGGGCGGTCAAGCCAGAGGATAACGGTTTTGCCGGCGACAAGCTCGTGGCCCCCTGCCCCGCCGAGCGGACCATCCGCAAGGCGGCGCCCGGCCAAAAGGTGACGCAGTACGAGTTCGCCCGCGCCGGGATCATCACCGAGGAGATGATCTACGTCGCCCACCGCGAGAACGCCTGCCGCGAGCAGATGCTGGAGGGCGCCGAGGCTACGCTCGCCGACGGCCAGAGCTTCGGCGCTTCGGTACCGCCCTTCATCACCCCCGAATTCGTCCGCGACGAGATCGCCCGGGGCCGCGCGATCATCCCGGCCAACATCAACCACACCGAGCTGGAGCCGATGGCGATCGGCCGGAATTTTCTGGTCAAAATCAACGCCAATATCGGCAACTCGGCTGTGACGTCGTCGGCTGCCGAAGAGGTCGAGAAGCTGGTTTGGTCGATCCGCTGGGGCGCCGACACGGTCATGGACCTGTCGACCGGTCGCAACATCCACAACATCCGCTCGTGGATCATCCGCAACAGCCCAGTCCCGATCGGCACGGTGCCGATCTATCAGGCGCTGGAAAAGGTCGGCGGCGACCCGCTCAAGCTCGACTGGGAGGTGTTCAAGGATACCCTGATCGAGCAGGCCGAGCAGGGCATCGACTACTTCACCATCCATGCCGGCGTGCGCCTCGCCCACGTGCCGCTGACCGCCCGGCGGGTCACCGGCATCGTCTCGCGCGGTGGCTCGATCATGGCCCGTTGGTGCCTCGCCGGGCACCGGGAATCGTTCCTCTACGAGCGGTTCGACGAGATCTGCGACATCATGCGGGCCTACGACGTGTCGTTCTCCCTGGGCGACGGCCTGCGCCCCGGTTCGATTGCCGACGCCAACGATGCCGCGCAGTTCGGCGAGCTCGAGACCCTGGGCGAACTGACCAAGATCGCCTGGGACAAGGGCTGCCAGGTGATGATCGAGGGCCCCGGCCACGTGCCGATGCACAAGATCAAGGTCAACATGGAGAAGCAGCTGAAGGAGTGCGGCGAGGCGCCGTTCTACACCCTCGGCCCGCTGACCACCGACATCGCCCCCGGGTACGACCACATCACCTCCGGCATCGGCGCCGCGATGATCGGCTGGTTCGGCACCGCGATGCTCTGCTACGTCACCCCGAAAGAGCATCTCGGCCTGCCCGACCGGGACGACGTGAAGACCGGCGTGATCACCTACAAGATCGCCGCCCACGCCGCCGACCTCGCCAAGGGCCACCCGGCCGCGCAGTTGCGCGACGATGCGCTCAGCCGTGCCCGGTTCGACTTCCGCTGGGAGGACCAGTTCAACCTGGGCCTCGATCCGGATACGGCCCGCCGCTACCACGACGAGACCCTGCCCAAGGACGCCCACAAGGTCGCGCATTTCTGCTCGATGTGCGGGCCGAAATTCTGCTCGATGAAGATCACGCAGGATCTGCGCGCCGAAGTTCTGGCGATAGAGGAGGCCGGCGAGGTCGTGGGCGCGGCACCCGCGATGACCAAGGCGGAGGCCGAAGCTGGTATGAAGGCGAAATCGCAGGAATTCCTGGCCGAAGGCGGGAAGCTCTACGTCGACGCCGCCGAGTGAGGCGACGGCACGCCCGGTCCGTTCAGGATGCGGGCGTGCCACAGGCGACGACCGGATCGTCGCCGGAGGGAGCTTGAATCTCGATGACGGACCCGGGGCCGGCACCGTAGCCGTCGTGCAAGGCCGCGAGCATCAGATCCGCCGCGATGGTGACATCCGGCGGGTCTCCGATTACGACGTCGCGAGCGGAGTTCTTGCTTGGGCTCGCCTGGACGTAGCCGAGCGCGTTCAGAGCCGCCCGCTCGGGCGGGCCGAGCTGCAGCCGCCCTTCGCCGGTTGGGCCGTAGGCGCCGGACGAGGCCTCGCAGAACATCCGCGTGTCGCGATCCTGGAAGATGCACTGGACGTAGCGCTGCGGCGCGCCGCGCAACGCCACGATGATGAAGCGGTCCCGCGATTCTTCGATCGGGCCACGCTGATGCATGATCTCGAGGTGCTCCACGATCGCACACCGATGCCGCGCGATGAAACGCGTCCGAGACGCCGCCGTATCGCTCAAGTCCGCCGCGGCGAGCGGCGACGTGACGGTGATCATCAGAACGGCGCAGGCCCAGTGCATCCAGACTTCCTTCCGCGGACGCTTGCGGGTGGGATGCTCCGGCCCCTGCAGCAGCCGAAATCAGCACGAATTTGTGTCGGTGCGGTAACGGAATGTTCAGTGCATGCCGGATCGCCATTCGGCGCCCGGTGGATGACCGACCAGCGTTAAGGAACGCTTAGGCCATGAGGCGGCTGAATCCTCCGATCACAGGATTGCAGGAGAGCAGCCATGGAGATCCGCCCGCTCGCGGCCCCGCCGCCGGGACCGCAGGGCCTCGATGCCCTCGGCGCGACAGCCGCCCCCGCCGAAGCGCAGCAGCCGTCCGAATCGCCTGCGAGCTCCACCACATTGGAGCCTGCGGTGAAGCTCGACATCACCGCCACCAACGGCAAGGCGCGGTACATCAAGGATCTCGATACCAGCGCCATCGTCTTCCAGGTGGTGGACACCACGTCCGGCACCGTGATCGATCAGCTGCCCAGCGAGACCGCGCTGCGGAACCGCGCCTACGATTCGGCCCGCGAGACGCACAAACTGCCGGCCGGTGGCGTATCGCGGGTCGCCTGAATTCCGAGACCGCATGCTGCGGACGATCCGTTTGACGCCGTCGCGGTCCGGCTGCTAGATCATGCCCAAGCATGAACGCTTCGGGTTCGGGCTGAGCGGTTACTCCGCTTTTGCCGTTTCGGACGCCGTTTATGTGGGCGGGCGTAGTTCAGTGGTAGAACGTCAGCTTCCCAAGCTGAATGTCGTCGGTTCGATCCCGATCGCCCGCTCCAACTAACTCGCTGAAGCATCAGCCTTTCTGACAGTCTGCCGCTGATCTCGCGTTCCCCACGTTCCCCGTCGCGTTCCCTATGGGCTGTTCAGGCCCCGTTCTTCGCGGCCCGATGGGCGAGCCTCAGCTCCGCCACCGCCCGCGACTTACCGACCGCGCCGCGCGAGTAGCGCTGCGTCGTCGAAACCTGTGTGTGGGCTGCGGCCGACCGGATGTGGTCGAGGTCGGCCCCCGCATCCTCGGCTTCCGTGATCGCCCCGGCCCGAGCGTCCATGTTCCAGACATGGTCCGGGACGCCGGCCGCACGCGCCACGATCCGCCATTCGCGTCCGTATGCTGACTCGGCGTAGGGCCGGCCTGCGATCTCATCGAGGATGAGTGGTCCGACGCGCCGATCGGCGGGCACGCGCTCCAGCAACGCCAGCACCAGCGGGCACAGCTTGAGATCATGCGCCGCGAAGGCTCCCGTCTTGGTCGTGGCCTTGCGCACCACGAGGTCGGCGGCGAGATCAGACCATGTGAGACCGTTCGCCCAGCGGCGGCCATTCAACAGGATGCCCGAGGCCCCCTGCCCTGCCGGGATCGGCTCCCACTCCCCGATCACGTCCTTCTGACGGAGTGCCGTCTCGAACTGGATTGCCGTACCGAGCGCCAAGGATAGCCGGTTGAGCTCGATCGCCTTGGCCACGACTGCTTCGACGTGCCCGAGCTCCATCGCGATCCGGCGGCGAGCCGGCTGGGCGAACCGGGCGTGCTCCAGCACCTCGTAGAGCCGGCGGCACTCCGGCAGCTCGGCCATGATGCCGAAGGCGAACAGCTCGCGCAGCTTCTTGATGATGCCGTAGGCGCGGCGCACTCGCTCCGAGCCGCCCGGGACCTTCGGCTTCTTGGCCGCCTCGTACCAGCGATAAAAGTCGCCGATCTTGAGCGCGGCGAGCGAACGCGTGCCGAACGCCTTCTCGATCAGGATGAGCGTGTAGGTGTCCTTGGTCCGGGTGTTGTGCTTGAGCCGCTTGAACGGGCTCGCCTCGTCGACCTGGTAGCGCCGCGAGAGGCCGAGGATCGTTCCGTCGAAGGCCGCAGCACTGCGACCGCGGCCAGAGAACCACTCGAGCATCTCGGCCTGAAGGCGTAGGCACGCCGCTTCGATCAGCACGCGATCTTCTGCGGCATGGAGGCTGTAGGGCAACCGCACCGTCTCGGGACGGTAACCAGCCTTCACCAGGTCGGCACGTGCACACCAGTACAGCCGGCGGCTGCCATCACGGTTCGGCCTTGTCTTGAGGCCGGGGGCGTTGAGGTCAGAGGGCATCGAGGTTCTCCTGTCCGTCGAGGGCGGATGCCTCGACGCGGGAGAGACCGTAGCGGCGATTCCAATAGGCTTGGACAGCCGGCCAGTAACGCGCGCCCATGAGTGGGTCGATCTTCGGTAGTCCGTCACGCTCCAACACGATGGCAGTAGCGGCCCAGCGTCCCGGGTCTTGGCTCAGGCGGCGTGCCACCTCGGCCTCGCACGGAAACAGTCCCTGATCCTGATGCGGGCGCCGGGGCACGATCTCAGGCCTCCGTGTTCCAGCGCTGCGCTCGGATCTTCGCGATCTCGGCTTCGAAGGCGGCGAGGCCCGCCTCGACGTCGCCGGGATACGGCGCGGGCTCCGCTTTGCCCTCTTCGAGAACCTTTGCTCGGATTCGCGGCCAGAGATCGTCGAAGATCGGCCACGCGCGAATCTGGATGCTCACGATCTTGTCGAGGCTGTCCGCCGCGATCCATCGCCCATCGGAGTTCCGTGTGAAAGCGATGGTCCCTGGGGCGTGGCCCAACTGGTTCGCATCGATATGGAGCATCGCACCGTAGGGACCCTGGATCCCGCGCAACGCGATCGCTGCTTGTTCAGGGCGCAGGCCCAATTCGACCATCGCCTGAGCTGCGGCGAGTTTCATAAGCTCGCGAATGCGGAAGCTGACATGAAAGCCCTGACCCTTCGGGCGGCCGGGAAACAGATCGTACTTGCTGACGAAATTGCCGATCTGCGCTTCGGTCACGCCTGTGATCGCAGCCGCATCGCTTCGGCTGAACGCCCAGCTTTCGATCTGAGAGGCTTCCATGGTTCCGATCCGCGTGTCCGCTACAGGCACCAAACTGCCACTCAGATTTTTGAAAAGCAATCCAGCATTTTGATCAGATCGCATTTCGCAGTGGGCGAGCGCTGGCATTGGATGCGCCAGCGGCGTTCGCGTGGGGCGATCACACGGACTTTGCATCTCGTCCGGGTCGGCGCTCGGGATGGGTCGCTGACCTCCACGCCCGCTCCGGCTCCGTCCCCTGGCAGCAACGCGGGCGGGCGTGGATGCTTTCGCTCCCGGTTCGGCGGAAGGCATCACCATGACGGTGACACCCTCGCCGGCGAGCGGCCGAAACCGGAATCACCGCATCGGCATCAGCCGCTCTTGGAAGCCGGCACGCTGGCCGAAGCTGTCGGCCACCACGACCCGAGCACGGGCCCGAACTAGCGCCTCATCGGCATACCGGTCCAACAGTTCGGCCCGGCCGTACTCGGCCAGGGCGAGGCGCAGGTTGGCGAAGGCCAGCCAGGAGTAGATCAGGCGCATAGCTTGATCACCTCCTTGAGCACGGTCAGGACCATGCGGTCACCATCGCCAGGCTCGTCGTTCTCAGCCCTTTTCAGCAGAGGAAAGAGTTGAGCCTCGAAATCGACGAGGCAGAGTTGTGCCTTGGCTGCGACCTCATCGAGACTGGCCGATGGTTCGACAAGCGCGCGTTGAAGGACGGCATCGTACAAATCCATCTCCGCATCGAGCTTGTTGTCGTCCCATTCTTCGGCGCAGCACCGTCCGTGCATGCCAAGCCAATGATCAGCGGCCCACCGACAGGCGCGCGCTAAATCGGTGGGGCCAGCGACCGCCGCACCGCCCGTGAGGGGAAGCGTGGCGAGGCCGAGGAGCAGGCCCCGGCGGGATGCGGGGGCGCTCACAGCGGCACCTTGAGCTGGTCGAACACCAGCCTCCACTTCGTGTCGACGGCCTGCCCGAGGATCTTGAGCTGCTTGCCGATCACATAGACGCCACCACGAGTCAGGTCGTGATCACCCGTCCCGAGATCCATCAGCAGGTCGCCGTAGCGCTCGATGTCAGCGACGCCCTCCTCCATGTCGTAGACCGTTTTAAACGCGGGATGCTGATCGCTCATGCGAACCTCCGCGCGTAGGCATTCAGATCACCGCCCATCGCTTGGAAGCGCTGGTTCTGTTCGACTTCACCACCCCAATCCGCGATGCCATTGTCGTCGCCGTATTCACGGTCATCGCCACCGTAGCTCGGCCGGCTCACCGATAGGCCGCAGAGGCTCGGCTCAACGTCTCCGCTGTCCTCAAGGTCCGTGTCGGGGTCGAGGGCATCTAATAAGGCCAGGTCCGCCTCGATCCGGTCGGCGATCTGCCGGCGCAGCTCACGGACGCGCTGACGGTCGGCGCTATCCTCCTCGACGAAGTAGCGGATCAGCCCCTCGCGGATGGCCTCGATCGCGGCGTCGACGGGCGGCAGCGGCTCAGCCGCCCGCATCGCGCGGATGGCCTGGGTGACGGGGCCCGACTGCCTGCCGAGCCCCTGGCCTAATAAGGGCGGAGCGCTGCGGGACGGGGGTAATAAGGGCGTGCGTGTGCTATGGGCGTGGGTAGCCATGAACAGCATCCTGATAATGCGGTTGGTGGTCAGGGCCGTCATGGTGTTGGTAGCACCTTGGCGGCCCGTGCTGTTTTTGATATTGTCTACCCATGGCGTTGTCAATATCAAAAACCAAGAACAAGGGCGGCCGCCCTCGAACGGATGCGACGCCTATTATGGTGCGAGTAGCGCCGCCGCTACTCATCCCGCTCGACGCTTGGATCGAGGCTCAGTCCGATCCGAAGCCATCAAGACCCGAGGCCATTAGACGGCTTCTTGAACGAGCGCTGACGGTCATGGCGGACTGATTTCGGCGCTCGAACGCTTAAAATCCTATTTTCGACAGCAAATTCAGGGATATGCTCGTGCCTGCATGGCTGAATTCCGGGCTGTCGTTTCTAGGCCGAATGCTCTTCCCATTGGGCAAAAAGTTCGTTGCCCGACGTGGTGCAGAGCAAGGGCTACCGTCTAGGTCGCCCGAATTCAACGAAGCACTTGACGTTCTGTCCGGAGGCGATGGCGTTCTCGGGAAAGCCGTCACTGGCGCCAAGGGCTGGGCAAGCGAGGTCCCAGTTGCATTCAAGGAGGCTCGCTTTCAGCTTTGGGCACGGGACATAGCCACCCGAGAGGTTTTTGTTCGAGCCGCAATGCGGTGCTGGCAGAATTTACCGCCTGATCCCACGGACAAAGCGACAGCAATCAGACGCTACGCTGTGCTCGCCTCAGATGCGCAACAGCGGGCTGACCGTCCGTATGAGGATGCGATCAACTTCTTAGTCCTCTCTGTCCGTTCAGTACAGTCGACCAGCGAGCGAGCTGCGACCCAGAAAGGCAACGCTGATCGTGATCTGATTGTAGGTACTATTGGTCAGCGATTTGACGAAACAGTCATAAGGCTCCTCGAAGGAGGTGCTTCCCGGCCCGAGCTGTCAAGCGTCTCAGGACCGGCTTTCACGCCCGACGAGCTTGCTGACGTGTCCAGCGATCTCCTGTCGTGGCCAGGTGATATCGATGGCCAAGTCATAGTGCGCCCTGAGCTACTTTCGCTTGAAGAGCGGCTAACCGCACCGCGAACAGAAACAACTGGCCGAAGTGTCTTACTGTTTGGGCCGCCCGGATCAGGAAAGTCGGCCCTGCTTGCCGCATTAGGTAATCGGCTTCGGGCTCGCGGCGACGTTGTACTAGGGATCAAGGCCGATGCATTACCTGCGGACATAAGCACCGTCGCAGATCTCGGGCCGGCTTTGGAATTGGGAGTCGATGTTGTCGCCGAAATTGGCGCTCAAACATCTCGCGGCGCCGTATATGTGTTGATTGATCAACTCGACGCAGTCGCTTCGCTTATCGACGGCAGCGGCGGTCGGCTCCGCGCACTTGTCGTACTAGCCCGCCGTCTTCGTGCGTGGCCGGAGGTTCGGGTGATCGCGTCGGTCAGACCGTTCGAATTTGCTGCTGATGGAGGTTTTCGGGCAGCGTTCCGAGAAAGCGCGGTAGATAGGGTGGACCTGGCACTTCCGGAGCGTAAAGATGTCGATAAGCTCTTGGAGGCCTTGAATATCAACCCGCACGAAATTCCAGCTTCACTTGACGATGTTATCCGGATACCTCAAGCCCTAAGGGACATCGTTGCGGCCAGACGTGCGGGCTTTATCTGGAGCGCAATGACGACATGGCGTAGTACGCAAGCGCACCGATTTGATCGCCTTGTTGCTTCTCAGCCAGCACTCGGGCTTGAGCGTCTGATTGACCACATGGTCGGCTCGCTACGAGAAACCGGCACCCTGTGGACAGCGCTAAGCAGCCTGCCAATCGGAAGTGGCCCGGCCGTTGATCGACTCTGTGCTGAAGGCATTCTCCGTCATCGCCATGAAAGTAGCCTCATTGGGTTCGCCCATCAAACCTGGGCTGAGACTCTTGATGCGCGGCTGGCCTTGGCTCAGGGCGATCTAGCGAGTCGAGTCGTCGAGGCGGGCCGAAATTTACTTGCCCGCCCTCAAGCTTTGGCTGTGTTGCGCTTTGCTCGTGACGCGGCGACAGATAGGTACGATGCCGCCATCCAAGAGTTATGGGGCAATTTCAATCTTCGGCGCCACCTAAGGCACCTCATTCTCGATCTGGCAGCTGGGGTCGACAGTCCAACTCAAAGTGAACGGCAGATCGTTGTCGGCGTCGTATTCGGAGAAGACAGCGCCCTTGCTCAGCGAGCACTCCGGCTGACCACGGGAAAACCGAGCTGGTTTGATCTGCTGCGCGGTCCAGTCTCAGACCGAATGGCGAGCGCCGACGATGAGCGAGCGCGCAGCGTTTGGCCTTGGCTTTCATCTCATACGATCAACAACGGCCCCGAGGTATTAAATCTGCTTGATCGTCACTGGCGCGGACACCAGCGTCATGAACAGCTTATACCTCATGTATTAGAGCATCTTGAGACGTGGGATGAGCGCGCCTTCAGTCTATTTCGCGGTGCTCTCGACCACTCACCAAGAGTAAATGTTTTTTCAGTCGCAGCTGTACGTAAGCAAGCTCAATCTGGCCGGCACGACATTGCCGCTGAACTTATCGGGATCATATTCGACAAAATTGTTTCGGATATTAAGGCCCAACTTGCCCTGGATAATGACGCCAGCCAGGAAGTTGATGATACAGACGGCGATGGTCTCATTGCAGCCGTCTCAAGATTGGCCTTTGAACAAAACAGATCGATCTCTCACCGGCTTGCGAAAGAGTTGAGGGACCTGCATGGTCTTTACGACTTTCCTGAGATCGTTCGTCGATCCCCGAGCCCGTACATCAATATTTTGATGCCGCGGTTTGAGTCATTGTTGGCCTCAGACGCGGAGGAATTGGCCGATGAAGACCTGACACCGCTCCAAAGTGCCCATCAGCAAGCTGCTAAATACGATCTTTATCTCGTAGAAGGGCTTCGTGTGGCTCTTGAGGAGCTCGCACGCACTGACCCGCATGCCTTCGGATACCTTACATCAAGTATTGCACCCGGTAACCAACTTCTAGATCGCATGATCGCGTCTGCATTTGCGGCTAACATTGCGGCTACGTCAACTCATGCTCTCTCTTTTGTAGCTGCAGATAACTCACGATTTAGACTCGGCGAACGTTTTGAGAACGACCAACGAGAGACATTAGAGTTGATATCGGCGCTTTCCGGTGCGTTAGATTATCTGGAAAATGATCGGTTGGTTGCTATGATTGCAGCATGGAATCATTATTCGATTGACGCATCTGATGATGTCAATTCGCGTAGAATGACACGGTATTGGAACCGAAGATTGCGCGTGCAATTATTAGGATCCATCAAAATTGAAAACACATCGATGCGGGCGCGCCGCTATATTCAGGAGGAATTGCGGGCAATACCGGAGATAGAACGAGCCCGCTCCGGCTCCGTCTCAGGCTGGGTGCGGTCTCCAATGTCCGTCGAAGCAATGGAGCGCGCGTCTGACAATCATATACTCAAATTGTTCCAAAGCTTGCCCGAAGCTGAAGAGCTGTGGCGTTCGCATCCGACCAGATCGTCGTTAATTGGCGGAATTCGCGAGGCCTCTATGGCTTTCGGGGAACTCGCTAAGCGCCAACCAAAGAGAGTGAAGAAGCTCCTCGAAAGGTTCTCGCCTTCAACGCATCAATTGCCAATCGGTGCAGCCCTCCGTGCTTTGGCGGAAACAAAGGATGTTGATCCTCATGAAATACTACGATTGATTGATGACGCCCTTGATCGCGGCTTTGATGCCAAAGGGTTCAACCACGACATCCTATGGGCGTTACATCAGGTCGCAGAAAGGGTGGATGGCCTCGATGATCGCTGGATAAACCTTCTGGTTTCTTGGATTGAGCCGTTCGATAAGGACCGTCATCAAGTTCACACAATCAATGATCCTCGCGATGAGAATAAAAAGGCACTGCCTTTAACAGTGCTTTTCGAGGGCGGTCGACTTCGAACTGTTACTGGCGGTGACAACTCAACTATCCTCCGCGTTTGTACATTCGCTCTGCTGAGGAGAACGCCGCGAGATTATTCGTACTGGCTCGACATACTCGAGGGGCATCTCGAGGTGCCGGAAAATCCGGCCGTATGGGGTGATCTAAGCCCTTGGCTTTATCAACTCGCGTGGGCTGAGCGCACTCGATCAGCGAATTTCGTATTACAGCTTATGAGACGTCAGCCAAATTTTCGTGACAGCGAAGATGGTGCCCGCTTTATTGCCCGGCTGCTACGAATATTGCCGCCAGGCATTATTGATGAAGTGCTTTCGGCGTGGCGTATGTCCGATTGGCCTCTCGCCTCAATTGCGATCGGAGAGATAGAGGCTCTTCGTGCAGCATTTTTTAAGCCGCACAAGGTTGTTGAATCATGGCCAGATATAGCATCCGCAGGACCTATTGCTTCGGACGTATTAGCTGGTGTGGCGAACGTAGCTGTTGGGTTCTGGAATGAAACTGAAGCAGCTCCGCGGTTGTGGAGCCGTCGTACCCTCGCTTTTCTAGCAGCGAGGCATGAGGCGCGGGTCGCCCAAGCCTGTGTCGATTTCTTTCGCCGGGTTTCACCGTGGCCCACTGAAAAGGACACACGAGAGCTTCTCGGAGTTTTTTCCTCGAACCCGATTGCACTGTTCTACGCGTCAGATGCGCTTGCCGACGACCGACTGAGCGACCTGTTAGAAGACCCGCTTTCCCACGAAGCAATCCTGTATTTTATGGAAGAGTCCATAAAAATTCATGACCGTGGCTTAGGAGACCATAGTGGAACGGGTCCGATGCTCGCCCGTGGTCTTATACCAATTGTCTTGACACTTCATCGTGAACCAGCATTGCGCGCCCGCACCCTCAGCCTATTCGAAGCTATCCTTGATGCGCTTCCAGATGAAACAGAAGGGCTGCTGAAAGACCTGCATTGACGGCCTGCTTGAGCGTCATGATAGCCAAGTGCCTGGATATGAAAATCACATCTTTCAGTTTGGGCTGCTGAGGCACGGCGCAGCGTCAGCTCCAGTCCGACAGATCCTCTTTCGCCCCCGGCTCCGTCACGCCTAGGTCGGCGATCCCGCCATAGCTGCGGATCTTCAGCGACGTGGCCCGCAAGCCGGCCCGGCGGAGGCCCGTCACCTCGATCTGGCCATGGAAGCCCATGTCGGCAAGTCGGTCTACGTGGCGGCCGAACTCCTCGACATGGGCACCGATGCCGCCTCGGCCGTTACCTGCCGCTCCGATGCCACCCGCCGGCGGGTCCGGGATTTCCAGGCCGCTGCGGGTGATTGACCTGACGCTGCCATCCGGCATTTTCATGAGGCCGTTGCCGAGGTCGAGGCCTTCTTTGCCGTCGAGGCCGCGGATGAGGTGTGGCTCGCCGTCGGCCACCCTCGGTGCTGTCGGGCCCGCCTGGATCTGCTCTCCGCGCCCGAGCGCGCCGCGGAGCCGCGGGTTGTACCGAGTCCAGTTACCTAGGCCGCTCGCTCGCCGCAGGTGCAGCGCCACGCGGGTCTGATCTTCCAGGGTCGCGGACATGGCGTTGGGCGCCGTGATCCCGAGCTGCGGGGCGATCCGGCGCCAGTTCGTGTTGGTGATCTGGTAGTAGCCCTGCGCCGTGTGCCGACGGTCGTTGATGTAGTTCGGGACGTTCCGGCCGCCGGCCTCGTACTTCGTGATGAGCCCGAGTTCGTTCCGTTCGGTGTCGGTCATCTTGACCGAACCCGGGACCCCGGGGCCTACGGCACCCCCGACAGACGACACACCGCCGCCAAGCCCGCCGCCACCGCCGAGGCTGGCCTTGCGGATCATTCCACCCAAGCCACCGCCGCCGCCAAAACTGGCAGACTGCACGCCGGAACCCCCGCCAGCCCCACCACCGAAACCCTCGCCCGGCGTGAGGTGGATTGGGACGAAAATTCCCGCCCGGAACTGCTCGTTCAGCCGCTGGAACAGGGTCTTGCCCTCGGCCTCGACGGCCGAAGACTCCTGTTCCACGCCGTCCGCCACACCCTTGCCGACCTTCTGGCCCGCATCCTTCCCTGCCTCTTCGGCCCGTTTGCCGAGCACCGCATCCCCGGCATTTGGGTCCAGGAAATTCAGCCCGGAGCGGAGCCAACCGTCCTTGCTCACGTTCGGCAGCTCGAAGATGTGATGGTCCTGGGCTGCCTGAGCGAGTGGCTCCAGGCCGAGGGCACCGAGGACGTTGGCACCCATCTTCAGCGCACCGCCGACCTTGCTGCCCTTGGCGACCTCTCCGCTCCCGCCGGGGACGACAGTGGTCCCCTTGGCGCCCATCAGCACCGCGGCCTCGGTCAGGGCTGTAGCCGCTCGGACGTGGCCGGCAGCGGCGCCGTCCATAGCCACGGCTGACTTGCTCAATCCAAACCCGCCGTTGAACGCTTGGTACATGGCAGCGGCCGCAGCGCCGGATCCGACAACAGCAGCACCGGCAGCAGCGGGCGCGATCACCTTGGCGATGTCGGGATGCTCCTTCTCGAACGCGTCGAGGCGCAGCGACATCGCCGATATGCCCGTGGCGAAGCTGTCGAGGCCGTGGGCGGCGTTGACCATCACCGGTGAGGTGACCACGCCCAGGAACGTCTCCAGGCTCTTCGTGACCTCGCCCAGCGCCGCAGTCGGGTCGCTGCGGTTCAGGTCGGTCGCGGAGTTGCCCATGGCCTTGCCATAACCGCGGGCGTGGGCCTCGAAGCTCTCTCGCTGCTGGATCAGCTTCGAGATGGTGTTATTGGCGTTCGTGTTCGGGAATGCCTTCTGAACCCAGGCGATCTGGTCGGACTGGTTCTTGATGCCGTGATGCTCCAGGGCGGGAAGCAGGATCTCGTAGACCCACTGGTCCGGGTCGGTCTGCGCCAGCCGGTCGCCCTTCACGGCGTGCTGTACGCCCTTCTTGATGCCCTTGATCTCACCGTTCTTCAGGTAATCGAGGTTCTTGGGGTCGATCAGTCCAACCCGGGCGAACTCCTGCGAGGCAGTGTGCAGGTTCTGCATCCCGCCGTTGATCTGCTTGTAGAAGGCCTGGACGCCGAGGCCGGCAGTGTTGCCCTTCAGCTCCTGGCTCAGGCTCATCGCCGAAGTCATCAGGAAGCGATCCGAGAGCTGGCCGCCCGCGACCTTCGAGTATTTATCGAAGAGGTAGATATCCTCCGGGTTGATGGTCTTACCCATCACTTGGATGGCTTTCATGTATCCGTCGATCAGCTTGGACAGCCGCTCGGGATCCTGCGCCGCGCCGATACTCTCGGCACCCTTCACCAGGAGGTTCAGGTTCTCCGAGGCGTGGCCGCTCTTGTCCTTGGCATCGAGCAGTGACTTAGCCCGGACAAGCGGGTCAATGACGTGGTCGACCTCCTCGGGGTGGGTGACCGCCGAGCGTACTTCTTTCCATAATTCCATCACGCCGGCTTGGGTGACGTTCTTGTACTTGGCGGCCAGCTTCAGACTCTCGTCAGTGATGTGCTGACGTTCCGCAAAGTCGATACCGGCCTTGGCCATGTCGACCCGAGTGCCCTGTACCTCCGCGCCCGCCTTCGCACCTTCGACTACGACGTGCCCGACGCCATGGATGCCGACGGCACCGGTGGCGACCGCACCGGCGGCACCAATGAGGCCATGAGCGCGACGGTGGCGGACCACCTCGGCCTCTTCCTTCGCGAGGTGGGCGGCAGAGCGCGCCGCCTGGTCGTCTACCCGGATCTGGCGGCGCATCGCATCGGTGGCGCTGTCCGTGGCGGACCGGAGACGCTGCTGGTGCGCCTCCAAGTTGCCGAGGTCGGCGCCGAACTTCCCGGCCGCGCTCTCGGCGTGCTGAAGCGCGGAGGATTGGGCGGCTACAGCAACCGTAGCCTTCCGGACCTCGCCCTCCGCTTTCCGGTAGGCCGCGGTCATGTCCCGGACGGACTTCGTGGCCGCCTCGATCTGCCGCGCCTGATCCGAGCCTCGGGAGGCCTTCACGCCGTCAAATGCGGCTTTGGCGGCCCGGGCCTCGTCGAGCGCACGCTTCGCCGCCTGGGCCGCGCCCTGGGTTGCTCGAAGTCCTGCCTCTGCGGCAGCGGCGCCGGCCCGCGCCGACATGGCCGTATTGACCGCCCTGGTCGCCTGCTCGACCTGCTGAAAATCCTTGGCTAGCTTCTGAAGGGGGGCCGAGACTTTCGCGACTTCTTCGAGCTTCCTGACGCTCGCAACGACGCTGGCGATAGAAGCGCTGGCGCCCTTATCCTCGCCGCTGATGACTAATCGAGCTTCGATTACTTTGGAGGCCATAGCAGCGATCCCTCAATGCTCGGTGGGCAGGCCGTCGGCTAGAACGTTGGCGGCCAGCAGGTAGGCTTCTGCGAGGGCGTGCATGGCGGCCGAGAGCGCGTTCACGGCTGCGATCGCCTCAGGGGTAGCGACCTTCCCGAGATCGGTCGCGATCTGGCCGACGTAGGTCGACAGCACCGCGGTGACCTCGATGCCGGACAGGGCCTGGGCAGGTTCGGCGGTGGTCACGTTCGCCTCGATGGTGAAGGGGGCGGCCTCGCCCGGCTTGGCTCCTCTGATCGGTTTAAGCCGATGCGGGGCGGAGAGCCGGGCTTCCCGATGTTCGATGGGCCGCGGCACCGTCCGAAGGAGCCCCGCGATGGGTGATGATTCAGGCCGCCGGCTTGATACCGCGGGCTTCGAGCTGCCGGCGCATACTTGCCAGGGCGAGGCCGCCGCTGTCGGCACGCGGGGTGACGGCGGCGGTGCGGGCGTCGCAGTAGGCCTTCATCACGGCCTCGGACGGGCTCAGAGTGGGCGCGGGGCGTGCGGGGTTCGGCATAGCGGTTGCTCCCGTCGGAGAGGCACGCCGCCCGGCGGCATGCGAGGCGGTGAAGGCGCGGCGGCTCCAGCCCTTCGCGTCGGCGAGCGCCACCAGCTCGCGCGGGGCCTTCGCGTAGGCGCGGAACGGGAACGGTGCGCAGGCGGTGGCTGCGATCGGCGCGGTGCCGATCTTCGTGGCGTACCGGCCGGCAAGAGCGTCCTCGGCCGTGAGCCACGTTTCGGCGCTCATGTCGGCCAAGTGCTCGGCAACCGGACGGCCGGTCGCGGCGGCGTAGATCGAAGCCATCGAGCCGGCCAGGGTTCGGAGCATCCCGGCCGTGTCGTCGTGGTCCTCCGCCGTGCCAATCGTCAGGCCGGCGGGGTCGTGAACCATCATCAAGCTGCCCGGCGCGATGATGCGCTCGTCGCCGGCCATGGCGATGATTGAGGCGGCGGACGCACCCACGCCCTCGACCACCGTCGTGATCTTTCCGCGATGGGCCGAGAGGATCGCGTGAATCGCCGCTCCCTCGAAGGCGTTGCCGCCGCACGAGTTGATCCGCACCACCACATCGGTGCCGGAGCCGAGCTGCGCGAGGGCGCTCACCACGTCGGCGGCGGTGAAGCCATCGATACCAGACCAACCGGCCTCGCCGACATCGCCGTACAGGATGAGGGCGCCATCGCAGATCAGTTTGGTGGGGGTGTCGCTCATCGAACGATCTCCAGCGGCGGACGGGTAGGGATGGCTTCGACCCAGGCCACGAGGTCGGGAAGGTTGGCGAAGTCGGGAGCGTCGGCCAGGATCTGCCGGACCCGCATCACCGGCAGCTCGAAGCGGCAGGCCAGGAGAAAGGCGAGCCGTTCCTTGCCAGCCGCCTCGGGAGACTGGTCGATCTCTCGCATGCGCTCGCGGGCGGCGGCCTGTCGGTCGATCAGGCTGGTGGCTGAGGAGACCATCATGCCGCGCCCCGCAGCTGCACCACCTCGGACTCGCCGCGCGGTACGGCGGGTTGCAGCTCAAGCTTTTCGCGGACCGGACGGTCGAGCGGTGCGGGCGGCGGGAGGTCGGATGCCAGTTCGATCAGCGCGCCGTTGTGGTCCCGGTACGGGCTGGCGGTGACGAAGGTGGGATCGGTCAGGCCGAAGGCGGGCAGAGCGACCGCACGGAGGAGCGACCCATCCTCCCGGGGGCTCAGCGCCTCGCGATACCGGGTGCGGGTGAAGGCCCGCAGGGTGCAGGTCAGCGGTACACCGGAGGTCGGTGCGGTGTGGTGGGCGTTGCCGTGGAGGTAGAGCATGCCGCGCCCGGGATGCTCCGCGGAGGGGCGGACATCGCCCTGCCGCTCCTGCGGTACGGGATCGGTGCGACCGTCGACCACCCACAACTCGACGGTCTCAACGGAGACGACATCCTCGGGCAGTCCGTGAAGGATGCGCAGTTCGGCCTCCGGACTTGCGATCGCAGGGAAGTCCGGCGCCGCTGTCGCCGCGCGTGCGACGGCGGCCTCGGCCTCGCAGAGATCCCGCAGCAGGTGACGGATCGCCAGGGCGTGGTGGCGGTACTCGGCCGGTAGCCGTTCCTTGATCGCCTCGACCTTCTCGACGGCGTCGGCGTGGACCGCCGCGCGGGCGGCGTGGACCTGGTCCTCGCGCACGCTGGCGATGCGGTTCGTGAAAGCCGCGGCCAGGGCCTCGGCGCGATCGAGGTCGACCGTCGCGCGGTTCTTCTCGGCCAGCAGCCCCTCCAGTTCGGCGGGCCCAACGTCTAGCAGTCCATCGCGGTAGCCGACCTCTGCGGCCTCCCGGGCGCGGGTCGCGGCCTCGATCTGCTGCCGGGCCTCGGACAGCCCGGTGATCAGCTTGTCGAGGTCGGTCTCCCGGCGGGCGGTGCCGATGAGGGCGGCGAGGCCGTCGCGGATGATCTTGGGTGCCTTCACGGGCGGGGCCCTCCGATGCGCGGGATGGTTCCGCTGCTGCGATTTGGGATGGAGCACAGGGTCATCGGCCGGTCCCGCCCATGGGACCGAGGCCGAGGAACAGCGTCGGGGAGTGGGCGGTGGGCTCCTCGCCATCCTCGCCCTCCACGCCGATCGCGGTGAGCGGGCGCTGCATGAGGAAGAACGCCGCGTCCTTCTCCGCGAGGTACGCGCTGCGCTGAACGTCGTAGTTGAAGCCCAGCGCCAGCAACGTGTCGGCGACGGAGTGCGGCACCTGGTAGGCAACCGCGTGGGCGCCGTAGAGGACGCCGCGGGCGAAGTCGTCGGCCAAGTCGGAGCGGTTCCGATAGTCGGCCGGATCGGGCTCCGGATCGGCCGGGATGCCTTTCAGGTCGCCGAGCTTGAACCCAGCGGGCGGCTGGTCACTGGTGATCGAGTGACCACCACCGCGCCGCCCCTGTGACCAGCGGTCCGGATCGACCGTGCGGACCTGCGAGGGGTCCGTGGTTTCGGCGAGGCGCCGCCGGCAAAGTTCGACATCGAAGGTGCCATCCGCGAAGCGCGGGAGGCGGTTCTGGCCGGAGAGCCGCAGCAGGTAACTGTGCGACACGCCGAGCTGCCGTCCGGCCTCCCGGGCGCCGACGCCCTGCTTGTTCGAGGCCGGTTTGGTCACTGGTCACCCCATAAAAATGGATTGCCGAGAGCGAATGATCGCGCCCTCTCAGCCCGCAGAGGCCGTGCGGAGGTCCCAGGACCCGCGATGCTCCCCCTCTGCCGGGTCGGCTCGATCCGCATCGGAGGTTCAGGCCGCCTGCCGGGCGGTGGTGGCATCGAAGTCAGGAGCGTCGATGTCGGGCAAGCTCACGCCATCAGCAGCGAGCCGCTCGCGCACGATGCGCCGCAGGTATTCCGGTGTGCTGGTGCGGGCACGGCGGGCGGCCTCGACCACGGCAGCGCTGAAGCCGGGCTCGCCCCTGAACTTCACGATGTCGGTGAACTGCAGAGATCTACCGGCGGCGCGCATTGTTCGGCTCCAGGTCTGGATGACTGGTGCAGAAAGGTGCCCGCAATGGTCCGCTATCGATACGTCGCCATTTCCGCGACGCACGATGATCAACCCCTGATCAGGTCGCCCAACCCCTCGGCCTGGAAGTACGGCACCACCATGGGGCCTGCCCTGTCGCCCGCGAGGTAGGCCCGCAGTGCAGCCGCGTCGTCGTTCAGGAACATCGCCAGCGCGACGCGCGACACGAGCCATGGGCCGCCAGCCACATGCCGACCGATATCGTGATCCCGGCACCACATCCGGATCGTGCGCTCGGTCCGGTTGGCCCGGGCGGCTGCCTCGGCGGTCGTGAGTCCCTCTCGTCGGTCGAACGGGATCAGGCACCGCGGACCGCGATCAGCCACCGATGAGGCGGTGAGGCGCTTTGAGGCGCTTGTTCCGCACTGTCCACATGTGCGCGCACGCGTATGAAGTGGAACCTGAGAGACAGCCTCAAAGCGCCTCACCGCCTCATCGGTGCGCCTCATGACTGCCCCTCCCGCTGCGGGGAGGACAAAATTTCGATCCCTTCGTAGCCGCGTGTGCGGCCCCCGGTGCCAGTTGGGACGTTCTTGTTCTTGGTAAATCCCAACTTATCCATGCGGTCGCCGAAGCTATGCACGGTCCCGATCAACTCATTATTGGTACGAGCAAAGTCGCTCCAGGATGCAAACAACTCCTGTGTTGTTGATTTGCGATAAGAATTTCTATGGTCAACAAGGCAACGTTCTTCCAGCCAGAGGTTGAACGTATCCTGCGTCGCAAAGTATTCGTCGGTCGCAACTTTCACCACCTCGGGACGCACGAGCCGATTGGCCTGCCAATCGATGCAGCCGTCGATCGCCCATCTCAGGATCGCCGGCCATTCAGCATGCAGCCTCGCCTCCAGCTGCGGATCCGGCACGGCGGGCTTGAACAGGAACGGCAGCAAATTGAACCGGCGCCGGGCGGCGTCGTCGACGTTGGACAGCCCTGGCTTGTTATTGCCGATGATCAGCAGCTTCAGCACCGGGGCGAACTCGAACTCATCCTGGCGCATGAACCTGGCGCGCATGACGTCGCCGCCGGTAAGCTGCTTGATCCTGGCCTCGGCCCACTTCCGCCCCTGCTCCGTTTCCGAGGCGGTAACTAGGCGGGCCCCGCGCAGCGCAGCAATCTCCGTCGGGTGGCGATCGTGCTTGGATGCCGTGAACACCTCCATGGCGGCGTTGACCGCGTAGTCCCGCAGGATGCCGGCCAGGACGTGGATGAACACGCCCTTGCCGTTGCCGCCGCCGCCGTAGGCGAAGCACAGCGCCTGCTCGCTCGTGTCGCCGGTCAGGCAGTACCCGGCCCACTGCTGCAAAAACCGGGTGTAGCCGACATCACCCTGTGTGACCTCATGGAGAAATCGCAGCCAGGTCGGGCAATCCGACGTCTCGGCCGGCGCAACCGCCGTCAGCTTGGTGATCCGTTCGCTCGGTCGGGCCGCGCGCAGCTCGCCCGTCTTGAGATCGACAGTGCCGCCCGGCGTCCCGAGCAACCAGGGATCCGCGTCCCACCCCTCGATCGTCACGGCGAACACCGGGTCCGACCGGCAGAACCGCTCGACGCCCGCCGCAAAGCTGGTCTTGCTCGCGATGAACTGGGTCTTCGGCTCTTCGAGGGCGCACAACTCCCGCGCGAGCTCGCGCGCCCACTGGAACGCGAGGCCGCACCGGTTCGGCCGCCAAGCAACGCCAGTCCACTCGTGCCACTTTCCGATGTCGTGATCGAACAAGAGCCGACCGGTGTGGCGCTCAGCGAAGAGCTGCGCCGCCCAGTCCTCCGTCACCAGGTCGCCGTTGCCTTTGGGCTTCTGCCGGGAGCGGCTGCGTTGCTCGATCGTGACCGTCTCGACCGGCCGCAGATGCTCGATCGTATAGGAGGGCTCAGGCACGGCGCGCCTCCTGCAGGTCGTTGAGATCGCTACCGGCTGCCCGCGCCTTGACCCGGAACACCTCCCGCCCGGCCGCCCGCCACCGCTCGGTGCAGGCGTCGGCGGCACGTTCGCCGGCGGGGTCGTGGTCGACGGCGATCCAGAGGCATTCGATGCCGGCCAACACGGGGAAGGCGGCGATCCCGCTGGCGTTCAGCAACGACCACACGGGGGTGGCCCCAAATTCTGGGAGACCCTGAAGAGAGAGCGTGGTCTCAATTCCCTCGCCGATACCGAGGCAAGTCGTGACCTCGGCGTCTGCTGTCAGCTTCACCGCCCCGCCGGCGAGCGGCCCCAGCGCCAGCCGATCCTTTCCGTTCACCTCGACCTTGTTGCCGTCGAGGCTCAGGGCCGTCCGGTGGATAGCCTGCGGCGCATCGGACGCGATGCCGCGCACCAGGGCGATCATCGCCGGCACGTACCGCCCCGCGAAGGGAATGTTCGAGTGGAACCGCATGACCTCCGCGGCATCGTCCGACAGGGTAAGCCGGCGGCGGGGAAGGTATGTCGCGACGGGGGTGCCCCAAGGCGGGGCGGCTTCGCTCCACATGCGCAGCGCCGCAGCGGCGCGCTCGGAGGATGAGGGTGTAGTTGAACCTACAGCCTCCGGCCTCGTCGTTGGGCGTGGTTCGAAGGTTGCCCTCGGTTCGCTGCGACGATCGCGCCCAAGCCGTTCTAGGACGTAGTCCTTCGCGCCGAGGTGATCGCCGCCAGCGTGGTCGAACACCAGGACACCGTCCGGCGCGGACGGGCTGAACATCACCGAGATCGACTCGTCACGGGCGCTGTGGCCACGACCAGGGCAGTTGATGCCGCGGCCGCTGATCTTGCCCCCGAGCAAGCGAGCGGCGGTGCGGAGGTCCATCATCGCGATGCCTCCCGCTCGGCCGCCTGCAAGGCACGGATCAGCTCCGGCAGGTGCCTCCGGCTCAGACTCACGCCCTTCTTGGTGGCGCGGCGTTCACCCCCGGTCTCGATGGCCGCGAAGACCCTCACGTCGACGAGCTCGTGACCGTTAAACTCGGTCAGGGCGATGCGGACCTCTTCCGCGGCGTTCTTCGGCACGGTGGCGATGTGGCGGGGCTCGGTCATAAGGCGCCTCCCCGAAGGAAGGCCCGTGCCTCGACGCGGCCGGCCATGACAGCCAGCACCATGCCGTGGCGGTCGAGGACCGCGGTCTTGGCACTTGCCAGGACCGGGCGGACGGCCGTATTTCTGTGGCCGGTTCTTTGGTCGGAATTCTTCGAGTTAGCGCCGTTGCGGGCCTTCACCCCCGCGACGGCGTTTCCTTTGATACGAGCCACAACACGTTCCTTTCGTCGCTGTGCGACGAGGAACAAGGGCGAGCTAGATCAACGGCTTACCTGTGCTTCCCAAGCTGAATGTCGTCGGTTCGATCCCGATCGCCCGCTCCAGTCCTCCCTCCGCCTGACGCCGGTTACCCTTTCTTGGGGGCTTAGGCCGACGAGGGTTCAGGAGGCGCAAACGATGGCGGCCGCCCACCAGACGTGGCGCTTCAGGTCTACAGCCGCGACAGGCGCAGGCGCCAAGACCCATCATCGGCGCCGTCGGTTGCGGCCGCATGTGGGGCGGACGTCTGAAGCAGTGAGAGCGGCCCGAGCGTGGCCCGATCGACCGGATCCGCCTGCACCATCGTGCAGCCGCCGAGCGCCAGCGCGAGCGGCAACGCCAGTAGTGCCCGGCGGAGCCAAACGCCCCCGGAGCGCGATCGCGGCGACATCGGGTCGAAGAGCCACCCGGCACTGTACCGCGGGCCGGTCAGCTGAACCGCATTGGGACCGAGGGCGCGCACGGGTCTGAACCTCCGACGAAATCCCTCAGGCCGCAGCCCGCCGCTCGCCCGGAACCAAGTCCCGGCTGGCCTGCTCGATCCGCACCAGCCAGCCCTCGGCCGCCTCGGCGCGGCGCTCGGCGGCCTGGACCCGCGCCTCCATGGCCTGCAGCTTCGCGGCAGCCTCCGCCTGGATCTTTCCGATTTGCGCCTCGACACGCGCGCGGAGTTCAGCGGCCTTCGCATCCGCCTGAACCTGAACCTCGCGCACCAGCTGCTCGAAGGCGCGGGCCTCCTGCTGCGACCGCTTCAATTCCTGCAGAAGGGCGTCCTGCTCGGCGGCCTGTTCGCGCAGGCGCGCCTCCTGCTGCTGGGCGGCGCTCTTGGCCGCCGTCAGGGTATCGAGAACACCGGTCCAGTCCGAGGCCACGCGACGGGGCACGGGCGGTGCATCGCTCACCACGGCGAGCGCCGGCGCGGGCGGGGACGGAGCCACCGGCGGCTTGTCCTGGCCGTCCGGTCGATGCGCCACGATATGCGCGTCGAGAGTGGCCCAGAACGCCTCGTCCATCGCTGGCATCGCCATTCCCTTCTGCCCGTAGGTGTCTCAAGACGGCGGCCCGGCGACACCGCGTCGGATGTTCGCGCGGAGCATCCGTTACGGCTTATCCGACCTGCGGCAGCTCCCGCGGATCGGGAGCCAAGCAACTCAATCTCAGGTGCCCGATGTGCCGGTCCTGCGCGCGGCAGGCTCAACGACGAATTCGGACTCGATCGTCTCAGAAATCCGGCGCAGCCACTCCTCGGCCGACGCCGCACGCTCTTCCGCGAGACGGGCCCGCTCATCGGCGGCCTGGATCAGCATCGCGGCCTGCGCGTGGGCCTCTTCGGTGCGTTGATCGGCGGCGCGGACCTTCGCGTCGGCGTCCCGGAGATCGGCCTGGACCTGCTCGACCAGCTCCTGAACCCGCACTTCGTAATCCTGCGCGCGATCCTCGACTGCGCGGATGTAATGCGCTGCGCCACGCACCCGATCGAGCAAGCTCGACCATTTCGTGGCCGTCGGCACCGATCCCAGGACGACGACCTTGGACTCGGATCCGGCGCCATGCTCGCCCGATGCCAAAGCGTTCACCGGGTCGGACTCGATCCGTCTTGACTGGTCCATGGTCGATCCTGAAGCCGGGGCGGGAACGAAGACATCGGGACGCTCGTCCCTCAGCCTTCGAACTGGACCTGACCCATATGGCCGCCGAGCAGAAGTGTCTTGGCCGCCGCATCAATCCGCGAGAGCCACTTCTCGGCAGTGTAGGCCCGCAGGTCGGCGACCCGCACCTGCTCCTCGGCCGCACGAACCCAAGCCTCGGCCTCGGCCTGCAGGGTGCGCACCCGCGCTTCCGCCTCGGCGCGAATCTCCTCCACCTGCGAGTCGGCATCCGCCTGAACGCGCTGGAGTCGGATATCGGCCCGCGTCTGGATCTCGTGTGACCGCATCTCGGACAGCTGGAGCCGCTGCTGGGTCTCCTTCAACTCGCGCTGCAGGGTCTCGATCAGCACCTCGTGGGAGGCGCTCTGCTCCCGAAGGCGCTTCTTCTGCTCGTCGGCGAGGCCGACCATGCCGTTGATGATGTCGAGGGTCGTCATCCAGTCCGCGACCGCATCGGTCTGGGCTTCGGAGGACGACGGCATCGACGCTTCGCTCAGAGCCATCGTGGGCGCAGCGACCGGCTCCGCATCGTTGACGGCCGGCTCCGGCATCATCGCGGCGGGGCCTTCGTCGGTGTCTAGGCTCAGGCGCAGCGCCGGCATCTCGCCGTGACCGGAACTGGGTTTGAGCCTTAAGATCTCAGCCGAGGGCTTCTCGGAAATACGGTCCAGACTTTCCGCGACCTGCGTCAGAATGTGGGACCAAGAGGCTGTGGGCGCCGCGATCATGCTCATTGCTGCCTTTCCCGGGGCGAACATGGGATGATAAAGCCACAGACGTGGTTAATGAGCCGTTAATTGTGTATTCGCCCGCTAGCTTTTCATAAGCTCCTCCTAACCATAATTAATCTTCGTCGCCTTCGGCGGCACCAGAGATTCTTGGGTGGATTCGGCAGCTGTAGGTTGGCGATTCGTCTGGATTTCCTGGTCGTTAACGACCTTTTCAATCAGTCGATCGGCAGATATTTGTGACGCCAATCGATGATCATTGGCTTATAATAAGACGAATTACAGTCAATTTCATTATTTTGTGCATCAATTGCCACACAATATGGTATAATCGTTCTAACGTTTTGAGACACTATACATTATTTTAGGTATTTGTCCGAAAGTCAAAAAACTTTCGCATCGAATATTGGGATGGACTTCCAATATTCTGCACTTAATGGCGCGAACCGTGTTCCGAAGCGACCCAATCCGGCATCGATCCGGTGGGATGCCGCGGACGCGATTCTCACGGGTGAGCGGGCATCGACGCAGGGTCAGCGATCCGCGCCGGACGGAAGCGGGCGAAGCGCTCGGCCAGGATCGGGAGCACCAGAAGGTTCAGAACCGTAGAGCTGACGAGGCCGCCAAGGATCACGAGCGCCATCGGCCCCTCGATCTCCCGGCCGGGCTCCCCCGCGCCGAGGGCGAGCGGTAGCAGGCCGAGGCCGGTGACCAGCGACGTCATCAGGATCGGTACCATCCGGTCGGCGGCGCCTTCAGCGGCGGTGGCGGCATTCCAGGAACGGCCGTCCCGGTTCACCATCTGCTCGTAATGGGCGATCATCATCACGCTGTTGCGCAGTGAAATACCCGCCAGGGTGACGAAGCCCACGATCGAACCGAGCGATAGTACGCCACCGGTCAGCGCGGCCGCCGCGACGCCGCCCACGAAGGCGAAGGGCAGGTTGACGAGGACGAGGATCAGGTTCGCCGCGGATCCCGTGACGATCGCGAGCAGGACCACGATGCCGAAGCCCGCGAGACCCGCATGGAATAGGAGATCGCGCCGCGCGGCTTCCTGCGCCTCGGCCGCGCCCGAAAAGGTCACGTACACGCCTTCCGGCAAACGGACCTCCCGGGCGATCTTGCGCTTGGCCGCCGCCACGAAGGTCGCCACGTCGCGGCCCGCGACGTTGGCGGTGACCGCCTGCATCCGCTGCGCGCCGAGGTGCTGAACCTGATAGCGGCCGGCGCTCTCGTAGACATCGGCGACTTGCGACAGGCGCACATAGCGCCCGCCAGGCGCCCGCAGGGGAAGGTCGCCGACGGCGCTGAGGCGGCCCCGCACCTGCGCGTCGAGGATCACCAGCACGTTGACTACCGCGTTGCCCCGATAGCTCTGGCCGACGACATCGCCCTGATAGGCGGTACGCACCGCCTCCAGCACCTCCACCGGGTCGAGCCCCCAGTGGCGCAGATCCACCGGACGCAAGGCTACGGTCACCTGCGGCAAGCCGGCCGGCGCGGCCTGCTGAACATCGCGGGCACCCTTCACCTCGGCGAGTTCCCGGGCGACCGAGCGGGCGGCGGCTTCGATCCGGTCGAGGTCGCTGCCGATGACGTTGATCACCACCGAAGCGGTGAATCCCGAGACCGTCTCCTCGATGCGTTCGGTCAGGAAGGACTTGAGCGAGAAGGCGGCGCCGGGAAAGCCCGCGATCAAAGTCCGGATCTCCGTCTCGACCTTGCGCTGGGCGGCTCCGTCGAGGCCGGGCTCCAGATCGATGTGGATCTCGCTGTAATGCGGCCCCGCCGTGTCCTCGCCGGCCTCCGCGCGTCCGATCTGGGCGGCGACCGCCCGCACCCCCGGTATCGCTTTCAGATCGGCGGTGACGAGGCCGCTCAACCGCTGCGATTCCTGCAAGGCGGTGCCGGGTATCGCCACCATGTGGAGGATCATGTGGCCCTCCCGGGGGTCGGGGAGGAACACCGCTCCGAGGGTCGGTAGGATAGCGGCACCGCCAAGCGTCACCAGCACGCTCGTCAGGATCGCGATCCGCGGCACCCGGCCGATCCGCGCCAGCAGTCGGAGATAACCCGCGCGGCTCCAGCGTACGACCGGGGGCTCACGCCGGGCTCCGTCGCGGGTCGACCGGCCGCCGAGCAGGAGCAGCACGAGGGCCGGTGTCACCGTCAGGGCCACGAGGAGCGAGGCGACGACCGCCGCGACGTAGGCGAGCGCGAGCGGTCCGAACAGGCGCCCGGCCACCCCGGTGAGCGCCAGGACCGGCAGGAACATCAGGAGCACGGCGAGTGTCGCGTAGGCGACGGAACTACGCACCTCCAGCATGGCGCTCAACACGACGCGGGCACCGCCGCGCCCCTCGGCCCGCGCCGTCCGCAGTCGGCGGGATGCGTTCTCGACGCCGATCACCGCGTCGTCGACCACCTCGCCGATGGCCAGCGCCAGTCCCCCGAGCGTCAGGGTGTTGAGACTCTCGCCCCAGGCCTGAAGCGCGAGCGCGGCCGCGATCAGCGACAGGGGGATGGCCGTCGCGCTGATCAGGGCGGCCCGCCAATCGGCCAGGAAGACCAGCAGCACGATCACCACCAAGACGCCGCCGAGGGCGAGCGCCTGGATGACGTTGCCGGTGGCGACATCCACGAAGTTCGCCGGCCGGAACAGGTCGGCGCGCAGGGTCACGCCCTCCCGCTGCAGGACCGGGCGCAGTTCATCGAGGGCCGCCTCCAGGCGGGCCGTGACCGCCCTGGTATCGACGTCGACCTGGGCGCCGACCATCAGAAGCACGCCCGGCGCGCCGTCCACGAGGGCGGCGCTGATCGCGGGTTCCGGGGCCGCCGTCACCGTGGCGACGTCGGAGAGCAGCACGCTCGGGCCGCCATCGTTGTGCAGCACCGTCTGCCCCAGAGCCTCCGGGGTGAGCGACTGCCCCTCGGTCCGCAGCAGGACGCGTTGGTTCGGCGTGTCGACGAAGCCCGCCCCCCGAACGCCGGTCGCCTTCCGGGCCGCCGCCAGTACGTCGTTGAGGCCGATCTGGTAGCGGATCAGGTCGTCCGGGCGGATCTGGACCTGCAGCGAGCGCACCGCCCCGCCGTAGAGCGACACCTGGGCGATGCCCGGCACCGCGTGGAGGCGGCGGCGCACGGTCCATTCGGCGAGGTGGCGCAGGTCCATGGCGTCGCGCGAGGCCGAGGTCAGGCCGACGAGGAGCACGGTGAGCGTCGATGACGTGAGCGGCGTCATGGCGGGCGCCGCGACTCCGTCCGGCAGGCGCCCGGCCAGCGCCGCCAGCCGCTCGTTGACCCGCTGGCGGACCCGGTCGACGTCGCTGCCGGCCTTGAACACCGCGGTGATCACCGACAGTCCCTGGATCGAGGTCGAGCGCAGCGTCTCCAACCCGGGCAGGCCGCCGACCGCGACCTCGACCGGCTGGGTAACCAGCATTTCCACCTGCTCCGAGTCGAGGCCGGGCGCCTCGGCCTGGATCGTCACGGTCGGGGGCGCGAATTCGGGAAAGACGTCGTAGCGCGCGCCCGCCAGGGCGTAGAGGCCGAACACCAGGAGCGCGCAGGCCAGGGCCAGCACCACCCGCGGATGCCGGACGGCGAAGCCCAAGAGAGCAACCTGCGGCCCGCGAGCCGCCTCCTCCGGCGGCTCAGTCATCGTCGTCGCCCACGACGCGGATGCGGCTCTTCATCTCCTCGGAGAGGAGCGCCTGCCCGCCCCGCAGCACAATCTCGGCGCCGTCCGGCAGATCCTCGACCACGAACGAATCCGCCGACATGGGCGCGTCCGGACGGATCGCGTGCCGCACGAACGCGCCGTCGCCGGTGCCGCGATACACCCAGGCCCCCCCCTCCCCGTGGACCACCGCGTCCTCGGGCACGAGTACGCCGCGGACCGACCGCTCGGCCGGCAGGAAGGCCATCGTGCTGGTTCCGGGCAGGAGGCCGCTGTCGCCGGAGACGAGATAGAAGAAGCTCTGCCCCTGGATGCGGGGATCGGTCCGGGTCGCGGCCGAGACCAGCCGCATCGCGACCCGCACGCTCTGCGGCGGGACCTCGGCGAAGGCGGCCTCGGGCGGGGTCGCGAGGTTCTCGCCGGGCGGCAGCGTCACCTGGACCAGGAAATCGGCGCGCTCGATCAGGCGGGTGACGAGGGCCGTGCGATCGATGATCGCCTTGCCGAGCACCGAGCCCCATTCCTGTCGCGCGGTCGCGCTGAGCGTGCGCACCTGCGATTCGGCCGCCGTCTGGGCGGCGCGGTCGGTGAGCAGGGTGCCCTCGACGGTCTCGATCTGGGCGACCGCGACCACGCCCGCGCCGAGATTGCGGGCGCGGCGGGCGGCGCTGGCCGAGACCTCGACACGGGCCTGCGCCATCTGCAGCGCCGCGACGGCTCCGGCGTAGCTGTTGGTGAGTTCGGTGATACGGGCGATGTCGAGGACGGTGCCGTAGGCGGTCAGTTCCTGCCGGTGGGGTACGGCCGGACGGGTCTCGGCGACCAAGCCGATCCGCTCGCGCTCCGGCCCGGTCAACCGGATGAAGGTGCGCCCATCCTCGACGGCGGTACGCGGGGCCGCCAAGCGCATGTCGGCCGTGGGCGATCGGTGCAGGTCAGGTAGGAGCGTCTCAAGCTGCGCGCGCAATCCGTGCAGAAAGGTGGCAGCCCCAGCCGGGAGGATCGCGTCCGGCGCAGCAATGGCGGCGCCGGTCGCCACGATCAGCACGCCGCCGACGATCAGGCGCCCTCGCATACGCACGCCATGCCCCTCCGCGCCATTGCCGAAATGTCCCGGCTCCGATGCCGAATACACCCGGATGGGCTCGGCTCAAACTCGGTTGCAGCCAAAGGTGGGGGATGGGGGCAACGCGGGGACACGCATCTCGATGCGGCGCCTCATACCAGCCGGAGGCAATCACCGCTCACATACGAAAGCCCGCCTCGGCGATGCGAGGCGGGCTCTCGTGGAACGGGTTCGCGCTGCGGTAGCTTAGCAGCCGTCATCCTTCACCGGGGCGGTATCCCGATCGGCCACCGCCTTGTTCATGGCACCCACGGTGCCGGGGGACGCCGGCTGCTGGCCACCCGCGAGGTTCGCCGCACCCGGATCGGTCGAATTCGACTTCGCGCCCGGCGTGGTCTTCGCTTCGCGGTCCGCCGTCTGCGTGGCGCCTGCGTTGTTCATGGCGCCGACCGTGCCGGGCGAAGCGGGCTGATTGCCGCCGGCCAAGTTCTTGCTCGACTTGTCGACGTCCGAACTCTTGGGGTTTGCGGCGTGCTGATCGGGCGTCTTGGGCATCGTCGTCCCGGTCGCGCACGGAGCAGCGAGGGCGGGGCTGGCCGCGAGGGCCAAGAGCGCGACGGCGCTGACCAGGCGTGTGACCTTCATAAACGTTCCTCCAAATATTTTTACTCGGGGCTAATTGCCAAATCCACCTTGAAGTTCCGGTACGAATGCCCGGAACTTTGCCTTGTTGCAGCGCGAGCTGAGAATTCGTGCGCTTTGGCAGGCTGAATGTCTCTACAGCCGCGCTTCGTCGTCAGGCTTTCCGCGAGCCGCATCCGGCGACGATTCCGCGCCCTGCGCGGATGCGGTGCGGGATCACCCTTGCACACGCCGCCGGCCTGCTCAAAAGTCCCACCGGGCACTCCGCCGGAGGCGCGAGTCGGATCATCTCCGGCGGCGCGATGGCGTCGCGAAGGAGTCGATCCGTTGACGCGCGTGGACCTGAATTCCGATCTCGGCGAGGGCTACGGCGCCTATACCTGCGGCGACGACGCGGCGATCCTCGACATCGTGACCTCCGCCAACGTCGCTTGCGGCCTGCACGCGGGGGATCCCGAGATCATGGCGACGACCTTCGCCCTGGCGAAGGCGCGCGGCGTCGCGGTGGGGGCCCATCCGGGTTTTCCGGACCTGTGGGGCTTCGGGCGCCGGCGGATCCCGTTCAGCCCGGGTGAGATCGAGCGGCTGGTGGCCTATCAGGTCGGCGCCGCGCAGGCGCTCGCCACCTATGCGGGCCACCGCCTCACCTACGTGAAGACCCATGGGGCGCTGGGCAACATCGCCGCCGAGGACCAGTCCGTCGCCGATGCCGTGGCGCGGGCCGTCAAGGCGGTCGATCCCGGGCTGGCGCTGCTGGCCATCGCGCTGAGCGCCCAGGTGCGCGCCGGGGAGGCGGCGGGCCTCGAGGTCCATCAGGAAATCTTCGCCGACCGTGGTTACACCGAGGCGGGGCTGCTGATCCCCCGCAGCGAACCGGGCGCCTTCATCACCGATCCGGCCGAGGCGGCGGACAGGATCCTGCGCATGGTCCAGGGCGCGTTCATCCTGACCGCATCGGGCCGCGAACTACCGACCCCGATCCGCTCGATCTGCGTGCATGGCGACACGGCCCACGCGGTCGCCACCGCCCGGGCGGTCCGGGATCGGCTGGAGGCCGCCGGGGTGACGCTGGCATCGTTCCGGCCGTGAGTGCGGCTTCTTACGAGCCCCGGCTCCTCGATGCGGGCGAGGCCGCACTGGTGGTCGAGTTCGGCAGCACGGTCGATCCCGCGATCAGCAACCGCGTTCTGGCGTTGGACGATGCCCTCGGCGCCGATCCGCCCGAGGGCCTGCGCGAACGCGTCCCGACCTACCGCTCCCTGATGCTGCACTACGATCCGCTGGTGCTCGATCGCGCGGCGCTCGTCGAACGGGTCCGGGCCCTCGCGGCCGGGACGACCGAACGCACGGCCAACACCACCCTGTGGACGCTGCCCTGCTGCTACGCGGCCCCGCACGGCGAGGACATCAGCCAGGTCGCCGAACGCACCGGCCTCTCGCCCGACGCGGTGGTGGCGACCCATGCGGGGGCGACCTACCGGGTCTACATGTACGGCTTCGCCCCGGGCTTCGCGTATCTCGGCGGTTTGCCGGAGGTTCTCGCCGTGCCCCGCCGGGCGAGCCCGCGCCCGCCTCACCCGGCCAACGCCGTGGTGATCGGCGGCGGTCTCGCGGCGGTCGCCACCGTCCCGATGCCGACCGGCTGGTACGTGATCGGAGCCACCCCGGCCCGGCTCTACGCGCCGGAGCGCGATCGGAGCTTCTTCGTCGGCGCGGGCGATCTGATCCGCTTCGAGCCCGTGGATGCCGCGACCTTCGACGCGCTGTCGGCGCGGGAAGCTGCCGGCGAGCCGGTGGCCCGTCGCTGGGAGTCGCGGACATGACGGCGCTCGTCATCGCGGCCGCGGGCCCCGGGATCACGCTGCAGGATAGCGGCCGGAACGGCTACCTGCGCTACGGCATCACGGCTGCGGGGCCGATGGACCCGCTGATGCACGCCACCGCCAACCGGGCGGCCGGCAATGCCCTGGACGCCACAGCCATCGAGATCTCCACGGGCGGCGTCACGCTCTCCGCAGAGGGCGGTGCGATCGGGCTCGCGCTCATCGCGCCGGGCTTCCGGGTCGCTCTGGACGGCGCGGCGCTGCCCGATCGCACGGCCGTGACCCTGGAGGCCGGACGGACGCTCGTCGTGCGGGCCGGCGATGCGGGGTCCTGGGGCTATTGTGCGGTGAGCGGCCGCATCGCGGTGGCGCCGGTGCTCGGCTCCACCGCGACCCACACCCGCTCGGGCCTCGGCGGCCTCGACGGGCGCGGACTCTCGGCCGGCGACCGCCTGCCCGTGGACGAGACCCGATCCGGCGATGTTGCCTCGCAACGCCTCGTCATGCCCTGGCTGGACCGGGACCCGCGGGTGATCCGGGTGGTGCTCGGGCCGCAGGACGATTACTTCGCCGCAGATCAGATCGACGCGTTCCTGGCCGGGCCCTGGACGATCTCGCCCCGGGGCGACCGCATGGCCTGCTTCCTCGACGGGACGCCCCTGACGCACGCCAAGGGCCACGACATCGTCTCCGACGGGGTCGCCATGGGGGCGATCCAGGTGCCCGGCAACGGGTTGCCGATCGTGCTGATGGCCGACCGGCAATCCACCGGTGGCTATCCGAAGATCGCGACGGTCATCGGCCCCGATCTCGGCCGCCTCGCCCAAGTGCGCGGCGGGGCGCGGATCGCCTTCCGGCAGGTCACGGTGGCCGAAGCGGTGGCGGCGCGCCGTGCCGAGCGCGATGTCTTGCACGAACCGGTGGCGCGGGAGCCGGTGGTGCGGACGGATTTCGCCTCGGATTTCCTGCTCGGCCTCAACCTCGTCGGCGGCGTCGCCGATGGTCGCGCCTGACGATGCGACGCGCTATGGGCGGAGCGGCCCCGGCCGGGACGACAACGAGAAAGGCTCCCACGTATGGCTCACGCGGTCACCGCCTCGGGCACACCGCCCACGCGCAGCAACGAACCGCTCAACGCGGACAGCGTCCGGAAGGCCCGGATCGACCTCGCCGCCTGTTTGCGCTGGGCCGCGCGCAACGGGCTTGAGGAAGGCATCTGCAATCATTTCTCGGCCGTCCTGCCGGAGCGGCCCGACCTGTTCCTGGTCAATCCCTACGGCCTCGCCTTCGCCGAGGTGACCGCCTCGAGCCTGCTGCTCTGCGACTTCCACGGCAACGTCGTGGAGGGTGACGGTCAGCCGGAGGCGACGGCCTTCCACATCCATGCCGAGTTGCACCGGCTCAAGCCCCGCGCCCGCGCCGCCTTCCACACCCACATGCCCTACGCCACCGCGCTCGCCATGCTGGAGGGGCAGCCCCTGGTCTGGGCCGGCCAGACAGCCCTGCGCTTCTACGGCCGCATCGCGGTGGACGAGGATTACAACGGGTTGGCGCTGGATTCCCAGGAAGGCCAACGGATCGCCGCCAGCGCCGGGGAGGCCGATGTGGTCTTCCTGAAGAACCACGGCGTGATGGTGCTCGGCGAGACCGTCGCGGAGGCCTGGGACGACCTCTACTATCTGGAGCGTGCCGCACAGGCGCAGGTTCTCGCCCTCAGCACGGGGCGGTCGCTGAAGATCGTGCCCGAAGGTATCGTGAAGCACGTCGCCGCCCAGGAGGCGGCCGGCCGCGCCGAGAGCGCGCGGCTGCATCTGGAGAGCGTCAAGCGAGTCCTCGCCCGGGACGAGCCGGCCTTCCTGGCTTGAGCCGTTCGAGCGCCGGAAGGTCTTGATTTCAAAAGGTCGAGACCCGTTGCGGGTGCAAAGCAGAGCCCTGCGATCGTGTCAGGGCATTGCCCTGACGGCCCACCAGTGGGCACAGCCCTTTGGAAACCCAGGACCCGCCCATTCCGAACCGGGCGAGCTTCTTCAGGGCGCCCCCCGGATCCGCTCCAGCAGCGCGGCGTCAGCGTAGCCATCGGCCGGCAGGCCAATCGAACCCTGGAACGCGCGCAGTGCCGTCCGGGTCTTCGGGCCGATCTTCCCATCGATGCCGCCGGTGGCGAAGCCGCGCTCGGTGAGGCGGGTCTGCAGGTCGCGCCGCTCGTCCCCAGTGAGCGCCCGGTCCCCCCGGGGCCAGTCACGGACGAGGCCGGGATCGCCGCGCAGGCGGTCCGACAGCAGCGCGACGGTCAGTGCGTAGGCGAGCGCCGTGTTGTAGCGCAGGATCACCGCGAAGTTCGGTCGCAGCAGGAAGGCCGGGCCGCGGATCCCGGCGGGCAGGATCAGGGTCGCCTCCGCGGTCTCGTCTGGGATCGCGCCCGGACGAGCGGGCCGTACACCGAGCGCCTGCCACGCGGCGAGGCTGCGCGGCGTGGTCTCGTCAGCCAGGGCGGCGTCGAAGCCCTCGGGCAGCAGCGCCTCGGCGCCCCAGCCTTCTTCGGGCTTCCAGCCGTGGGCGCGCAGGTAATGCGCCGTCGAGGCCAGCGCATCCGGCACCGAGGTCCAGATGTCACGCTTGCCGTCTCCGTCGAAATCAACCGCATCGCGGAGGTAGACGCTCGGCATGAACTGGGTATGGCCCATCGCCCCCGCCCACGAGCCGGTGAGGCCAGCGGGCATCCGGTCGAGGGGCGCTTGGTTCCAGGCCAGGATCTGGAGCGCGGCCGAGAGCTCGTTGCGCCAGTAGGGTGCGCGAGCGGGATCGCCGCAGGCCAGCGTCGCCAGGGATCGCACCACCGGCTTCACCACAGCGAGGTTGTCGAGCACTGCGCCGAAGCTCGATTCCACGCCCCAGAACGCCGCCAGGATGTAGCGGTCGACCCCGTAGCGGGCCTCGATCGTCGCGAAGGTCTCGGCCTGCTCGGCGAGCTTGGCCCGGCCCGCCTCGATGCGGGCCGGAGTGACGCTGGCCTCGATGTAGTCCCAGAGCGGTCTTACGAATTCGCCCTGGCTCGCGGTGGCGGCCAGAACGTCGGGATCGGGCGTCAGGTTGGCGAGTTGGGCGTCGGCGAGGGTCTGCGGCACGGCCTGCGTGGTCGCGAAGGCGATGAGGTCGGCGCGACAGCTTTCGAAGGGCATCACGGGCGGGATTGCGTCGGGCGCCGCAACCGCGAGGGTCGGCATCAGGGCGCAGAATAAAACGGCTCTGCGGGTTCCCGGACAGGGGCGTGTTGGGCTGCTCATCGGCGCTCTGGGCTCGCATTCTGTAGGGGTGCCCAGCATACCCGGCCGATCGGGGCGGGTTCCAGCGGCGAACAGGCCCGCTTCGAAGTGTCGGAATCGCGCCAACGTGATTGCGCGGCCCTGCCGGATGGAAGACGACCCGGGCATCCTTCCTCAGGAGGGTCCAAAGGAGATCGACCGATGAAGCGGATAGCCTTCGCCACGATCGCTGTGGCTACACTCGCCGCCGGTCCCGCGCATGCCCTGGAGGTCATCCGCAGCCGCGACCTCCCCACACCCGCGGAGGCGGTCTGGGCGCTGGTCGGCGATTTCTGCGCCATCCAGTTCTGGCACCCGCAGGTCGAGCGCTGCATCCTGTCGGCCGACGACGACGATGACGGCATCCGCGCGCAGATCCGGGGTCTCGTGGTGAAGGGTGGGCTCGGCACGATCGTGGAGGTCGAGACCGCCCGCGACGAGACGGGCCGGAGCTACAGCTACGGCTTGATCCAGGGCCCCCTGCCGGTGCGCGCCTACAACGCGACCCTGGCGGTCCGGCCGAACGGCACCGGATCCACGGTGATCTGGAGCGCGACGTTCGACGCCGAGGGGATGCGTGATGCCGAAGCGGTCGCCGACATCGCCGGTGTGTTCGAGGCGGGGCTTGCCGGGATCGCCCGCGAGGCGTCCAGATAGCGTCCGGCCGAATCGGGCGGCCGCGCGATCAGATTCCCGGTCGGCGGCGTATCCCCCTCGTCCCGGCGCCAGCCGGCACCGATCTGAACGGCGTCGGGGCAAAGGATCGCCCGGCTCGATTGCCAGAGGCAACCTCACGAGGCCGAGACCCGCATGCGCCGCCACCGCCACGCCAAGATCGTCGCCACCGTGGGCCCCGCTAGTTCGGCGCCCGACCAGCTGAAAGCCCTGTTCCTCGCTGGGGTCGATACCTTCCGGCTGAATTTCAGCCACGGCACGCAGGAGGACCACGCCCGCGTCCACGCTGCGATCCGCGCCCTCGAAAAGGAGGTCGGCCGGCCGATCGGCATCCTGCAGGATCTGCAAGGACCCAAGATCCGAATCGGCACGCTGCAAGGCGGCCGACTGGATCTCGAGGCCGGCGAGCGGGTGCGCTTCGTCCTGGAAGGCACCGAGGGCGACAAGCAGACGATCCCGCTGCACCATCCGGAGATCTTCGATGCGGTCGTGCCCGGTCAGGAATTGCTGATCGACGACGGGCGGGTGCGGGTGCGGGTCATCGGACCGGAGCGCACTGCCATCATGGCCGAGGTGGTGACCGGTGGGGCGATCTCGAACCGCAAGGGCGTCAACCTGCCGGGCACGCTGCTCGACCTGTCGCCGCTCACCGAGAAGGACCGGGCCGACCTCGCCTTCGGGCTCGATCTCGGCGTCGACTGGGTGGCCCTGTCCTTCGTGCAGAAGCCGTCCGACGTGATCGAGGCCCGGGGGATCATCGGCGACAGGGCCGGGATCATGTCGAAGATCGAGAAGCCGCAGGCGCTGGAGCGGATCGACGACATCATCCGGCTCTCCGACGCCGTGATGGTGGCCCGCGGCGATCTGGGGGTCGAGATCCCGCACGAGGACGTTCCGGGCCGTCAGAAGGAGTTGATCCGCGCCTGCCGGCTCGCCGTGAAGCCCGTGGTGGTGGCGACCCAGATGCTCGACTCGATGGTCAGCGCCCCCGCACCGACCCGGGCCGAGGCCTCGGACGTGGCGACCGCGATCTACGACGGCGCCGACGCCGTCATGCTCTCGGCCGAATCGGCCACCGGACGCTATCCGGTGGAGGCGGTCGCGATGATGGACCGGATCATCCGCAGCGTGGAGGGCCATAAGCTGTACCACTCCATCGTGGCGGCCTCGGAGCCCGGCGAGGAGGAGACGCCGCCCCACGCGGTCGCCACCGCGACAGCCGACCTCGCCGAGGCGATCCATGCCGCCGCGATCGTGGCCTACACGTCGAGCGGAACGACGGCGGCCCGGGTGGCGCGCAAGCGCCCCGCCGCCGCGATCCTGGCGCTGACGCCGAACCTTGCGACCTCACGCCGGTTGAGCCTGTTGTGGGGCGCCCACAGCGTCCTCACGGACGATGTCGATTCCTACGAGGAGATGACGGCAAAAGCCTGCCAGCACGCGCAGGAAGAGGGTTTCGCCAAGCCGAACGACATCATCGTGGTGGCCGCGGGCATCCCGTTCCACACGGCGGGCAACACGAACAACATCCGGCTGATGCAGGTCTGAGTGTTACAAGGCTGACGGCGGGCTCCGCGGGTGGAACGCGGCCCGCTTCCCATCGTTGACTTGGAAGCTGCGCCGTTTTGGCGCGAAACTGAAGGGCCATCCCATGAACCTGATCGGACGCCTCGTCACCAAGCTCCTCGGCAACGAGAACCGCCCCATCGACCGCGACGACCGGAACGCCAGCACGGCGACGCCGATCGGCCGCCTCGTCACGAAGATCCTGGGCAAGTAAGCATCGACGCCGCGCGCCCCGGGCGCGCGGCTCCCGGCGATCAATCAGTTCGCGACCGCACCCGCGACTTCCTTGACGGTCGGCGCCGCCGGCACGGTGTGCTGCCAGAACGTCCCGGTCCGGCCCTTGGCAAAGCCCTCGTCGTAGAGGCTGCGCATGTAGGCGGTGTCGAAGCCCTTCGAGGCCGGTACCTTCGGACCACCCCCGTCGATGTAGGTCAGGTTGAAGCCGATGCCGTTGCCCCGCGCCAGCGCGTAGGTCGCGGTCAGCGTGGCCCGCGAGCGGGCGCGGCTCGCCGTCGTGAAAGAGCGCTCTACGATCGAGAGCGTGTTGTCCTTCGTCACCTCGAAATCTGGCTCCAGGCGGCCGTTGATCACGACGTAGATCTCGGCCTTCCCGCCCGTGCGGATTCGCCCGTCGCGCAGCAGCAGGGTCTGCGGCAGGGTGAAGACCGGCGTCACCACCGAGCCGTCGACATGCATCTCCTGGAAGCGCGCGTCGCCGGCCGAGACATCGATGAATTGCGGCGGGAACACCGCCGGGATGCTGGCCGAGGCGGCCAGCACGTCGCGGAACAGCTCACGGGCATTCGGCACGCCGCTCGCCGCGATGGCGCCCATGTTCCAGATGACGGCCCGCTGGGAATCGAGGTTGGTGGTCACCACGAGCAGGCGCCGGCCCTTGGCGTGCTCCTCGGCCACCGCCCGGATCAGATCCGGCGTGACGTAGCGGTCGATAAGGTTGCGCAGACGCCCGTCACCGAACAACCCGGAGCCGAACAGCACGTTGGCGATGTTGGGCGAGGCGACCAGCTCGCCGGCGACGCCGCTGGTGTAGAATTCGGTGAGATAAGCGTCGTAGCCGGACCCCAGGAACGCGAATGGCGCAATCAGCGCCCCGGTCGAGACGCCGGACACCAGGGTGAATTCCGGCCGCTGGCCCGAAGCCGTCCAGCCGTTGAGGACACCGGCTCCGTAAGCCCCGTCGCCGCCGCCACCGGACAACGCCAGGTAGTTGAAACTCTTATTCCGCCGCTGCGGGTTAGCGGCAAGTTCCGCGATCGTCTCCACCGAGGCGTCCGCGTAGACGCGCGCGCCGGGGATGCCCGGAACGCTCGCAAATGCGGCCTGCTCAGCGCTGTAAGGCGTCCGCGGAAGGCTGCCGCAGGCCGCCACCTGACCCGCCAGCCCGAGCGCGGCCAGCGCCCGCAAGCCTGTCCGACGGAAACCCATCCTCGTCACCCTGATCCGTGAAGCCCGGCCACCCTGCCACATGAAACGAGCTTGGCTGTGACGTACGTTCCGTCTTTGCCGCCCGGTGGGCCGGATAAAGATCTGCTGTTGCGCCCAGGTCACGATCCCACGGGATCGCGGCGCAAGCGAGGCCGGACGCGGTTTGGATGGCAGCGGGGCCCGTTCGGTGTGCGACGATGCCCGGGCAACGTGACGATGGCAGCATTCGCGAACCCGATCGCGCCATTGCCGGTGGACAGGGATTGCGGGGAACGGGCGAGCACCCTTGCAACGTTCGTCAGCGCCGCGCTAGGGTTCCGTGCGGCCTGGCGGGACAGGGTGTCGCACCGCCGCTCGGCCCGCCGTGATCCGATGCGCGGTCCGCGCCTTGGCGTGATCCGCCGTTGGACGGGTCGTTGGACCCGGGATGCGCGCGCCGGACCTTGACGCAGCGCGGGCTGCAGGGGGCGGAGGGGTAGATGGAAGCAGCAGTAGGCTGGACGGATGATCGCGTGGCGCTCCTGCGTCGGTTGTGGGAGGACGGGCAGAGCGCGAGCAAGATCGCGGCGCAGCTCGGCGGCGTCACGCGCAACGCGGTGATCGGCAAGGTCCACCGCCTGGGTCTGGCGGGCCGCGCCCGGGGTGGGGAAGAAGCCCCCGTCGCCGCGGTCCAGCCGGCGAAGGCCATCGAAATCGAGACCGCCATCGCGGTGGTTGAGACGCAGGCCCCCGAGCCGGTGGCGATCCTCTCGCATCGTCCGGCGCCGGCCTTCCCGGCGGCAGCGCCGGCCGCTTCGCCGACGCCCCTTGCGGTCTCCCAGCGCGTCACCATCATGGACCTGCGGGAATCTATGTGCCGCTGGCCGCTCGGCGATCCGACCACGCCGGAATTCCGGTTCTGCGGCGGCCGCTCGATCACCGGGCTGCCTTACTGCACCCATCACGCCGAGATCGCCTATCAGCCGGCGGCCGAACGGAAGCGGGATCGCCGCGTCGCCTCGTTCCGCTGATCGGCGGCTCCATTAGGGCTGGACCAGCCCGGCTGCGCGGAGATAGCGCGCGGTCGCCGGATTGATGCGATCCGCCGGCACGAGGCCGATCAGGTTTTTCGGGTGCGTCGTGGCGCCCCTGTCGCGGCCGAGCGCGCTGACGATCCGGTCGGCCGCGTCGCCCTCGAAGTCCCGGCGCGCCAGGATGAAGCTCCACGAGCCCACCGTCTCGATCGACTCTGCCTGTCCGGGGAAGCTGCCGGCCGGAACGGTCAGACGCTTCAGCGCGGCGTCCGGCTGCGCCAGACGCACGATCCCAGCTTCCGAGGGGCCGAAGAAGCGCGCCCCGCCCGGAGCCCGGGCCATGGTGGCGAAGCCCGGCCAGTCGAGCCCGCCGCCCCAAAGCGCATCGGCCTGACCATCGCGCACCAGCGTAGGGCCATCACCGGCGCGGTCGAGCAGGACCGGGCGGATGTCGCGCGCGGGGTCGAGCCCCGAAGCGGCGAGCGCGCTGCGGGCCATCACGGTAAGCCCCGACAGGTGCGTGCCCAGCACGACCGTACGCCCGCGCAGATCCGCCACCGATCGGATCGGGCTCGCCGCCGGCACGACGAACAGACCGGGCGTCGGGTACATCGGAGCCAGCACGGAGATGCCGCCGGCCGCCGTGAACGCGGGATAGGCGTACTCCCCCTGCACGAGACCCAGATCGACGCTGCCGGCCTGCAGGAGGCCGAGATTCGCGACCGAGCCGCCGCTGGCGCGGGGCTCGATGATCAGGGCCGGGTCCGCTTGCCGAATCGTATCCGCGAAGGCCGCACCGAAGGCCGGAAACCCGCCGCCCGGCGTCGCGGTCGCCAAGACTACGCGAACAGGCTCCTCGGACCGGGCCCGTCGGGGCGCGAGGAGACTCAGCGCTCCGAGGAGCGTCATCCGGCGGGTTGCCATCTTAATTCCCGAAGCTGGCACATGCATCGCCATCAACACTCTCGTCGCGCCGGCGCGCCGGACCAGCGCAGATCGGGAGAATAATTTTCTATTGGCTTCGCGACAGCCAGCAAGGCTGTTCCACGGCTTGGCAGAGATCGCAGCGAAAGCGGAAAGAACTTTTGATGTGGGCACTTAGCCTGATTGCCCCCGTGGCGGCAACGCGATATCGCAGCCTCCCGTCCGGGCCGATCCAAAACCTCCCGCCCGGGGGCCTGGTCTCGACCGACCGGACCCACATCTCACCGATCCCACTACGAGCAGGAGCTCCGCGATGGCCGATTCCCTCAACGCGCCGGCGAAGGTCGGCCATGGCCGTGTCTACGGCTCGATCACCGAGACGATCGGCAACACCCCCCTGGTCCGGCTGAACCGCCTGCCGAAGGAGCACGGGGTCGACGCCGAGATCCTGCTGAAGCTGGAGTTTTTCAACCCGATCGCGAGCGTCAAGGACCGTATCGGCGTCAACATGATCGACGCACTGGAGGCGTCCGGTAAGCTTCAGCCGGGCGGCACGCTGGTGGAGCCGACTTCGGGCAACACCGGCATCGCGCTCGCCTTCACGGCAGCGGCACGGGGCTACCGCCTGATCCTGGTCATGCCGGAGACGATGTCGCTGGAGCGGCGCAAGATGCTGGCGTTCCTGGGCGCGGAACTGGCGCTCACACCCGGCGCGCAGGGCATGAAGGGCGCGATCGCCAAGGCCGAGGAGCTCCTGAAAGAGATTCCCGGCTCGGTGATGCCGCAGCAATTCTCGAACCCCGCCAACCCCGAGATCCACCGGAAAACCACCGCCGAGGAGATCTGGAGCGACACCGGCGGCCAGCTTGACGCGTTCGTGGCGGGCGTCGGCACCGGTGGTACCGTGACGGGCGTCGGCGAGGTGCTGAAGCCTCGCCTGCCGACCCTGAAGGTCTTTGCCGTCGAGCCGGAGGATTCTCCGGTGATCTCGGGCGGCCAGCCGGGGCCGCACAAGATTCAGGGTATCGGCGCCGGCTTCATCCCCGACAATCTCCACACCGACATCCTCGACGGGGTGCTGAAGGTCTCCAACCAGACCGCATTCGAGACCGCCCGGGCGCTCGCCCGCCTCGACGGCATCCCAGGCGGCATCTCGACCGGCGGCAACGTCGCCGCCGCCCTCGAGCTGGCGAAGCAGCCGGAATTCAAGGGCAAGCGCATCGTTACGATCGCCTGCAGCTTCGCCGAGCGCTACATCTCGTCGGCGCTCTTTGAAGGGATCGGCTAAGCCGAACGCAGCCCGTTCCGCGACGGAACGGGCTCTGGCTCCGCTCCGGATCGAACGGCGCGGAGCCCTACCACCGGTGGATCCGATCGCGGGCGACCCTGCGGCGAACCGTACGCCGCTACGTTTCGCGTGGATGGCGTGGCTTGAGTTATATATTTCTACTGAACAATTGGCGGCGTCACATAGATTTACCGCTGAAAATGCCTACCAATTTCGGTATCGACGGCGATTATTTCCAACAAGATACAGATTTTTCTATCACTTTTATCGATCAACGTTGCATCTCCAGCCTGGATCTTCCTCGATCGTTCCGGTACCGCGAAAAGCGTGATCGGCCGGGGGTTCTGTCATGCGTTGTTTCGTCGTGATCTTGTGCTGCCTCTGGTCGCAAGCCGTGCTGGCGCTGGGTTTTGCGGTCCACGATCTCACGCCGCTGGCTGAGGACGCCCGCACCGCCCTTGGCAAGGATGCCACCGCGCAGGCGCAACCGTTCCAGCTCATGCTCACCTGCCCTGGCTGCGACGGCGCTCCGACGGTCGCGCTGCAGTTGGGCCGCCTCACGGACGGCACCGAGGGCCGGATCCGCACTGGCAAGACCACGATGGGCGCGCTGGAAACGATGTGCGTTAAGAAGAACCCGGATTGCCGGCTCACCACTCTGCCGGCCGGCCCGGGGGTCGCGTGGATCACGTCTTACGTCTTCGAGACGGGCGCCGGCGCGACAGCCATCGTCCTCCGTGACGGCGATCTACTGACGATCGATGCCCGGTCGATCGACCGCGGCGCGGCGGAGGATACGGTGCTGCGCCTGGCCCAGAAACTCCTGCCCCGCATCATCGGTCGCTAACGCCAGAACGCTGTTGCCCGCGCCCCATCGCCCGAGGGGCGCAACTCTCCCGCGCCGCCCCGGTTGTTCTGCGAAGACACGGAAAGGCGCGCCATGACCGGTCAGACAGGACGACCGTCCCTCAAGGACTTCGACGCGAACGCGGACCGAAACGGCCAGGATCTCGGACAGGATTCGCCGCTGGATATCGGCTCGGCTGCCCGCACGCAGGCGGACTTGAAACGGAACCCGGCGGGCGATGCCGAAGCCGCGCGGATCGCCTCCGGCACCCCCGGCTCCGATGCCACGGATGCGACCGAGGCCGAGACGCCGCGCGAGAACCTCGACAAGCTGAAGGGCACGTCCAGCGAAAACGCATCCGGCAGCGGCTCGGATCTGAGCGAGGCGATCGACCGCGCAACGGCCGCCGTCGGCCAAGACGACGGGAAGCGCTGATGGCCCGCCCGACCAGCGAATCCGGAACCGTCACCCGCAAGCCCGACGACGCGGTCGGGTCCCGCGGCGATCCGCCCGCCGGGGGCGGCCACCAGACGGCCGAACAGGCGGCCATCACCAACATGGGCGGGGGCGAAAAGCCCCAGCCGGAACCTCGCGAGGGTTGGGGCGACACCGGCGAGCCTGGGCGGTCGCCGCCGGCGATCGGGGGCTCGTCCGGTGGCCATTCAGATCAGAAAGCGTCCCGCGGTCCAGACGCCGGCGAGACGGTCGCGGACGGGCATTACCGGTCGGAACGGGAGAACCATGAATGAGCGAGCGCGAGGACACGGGTGCGAAGCCCGAGAAGCCGAAGAACGTCGCACCTGACGCGGTCAAGGATCCGAACGAGAAAACCGAGGGTCATCCCGGAGCCGGGCCGTCGAGCGGCGGGAGTCAGAACGACGAGACCGACCCAGGGAGCAGCTGACGCCGCCCGGACGGCTCAGGCGAGCCGGAACGGAATCGGATCTGTGGCCAGCTTCACGGCGTCCGGCCGGCAGCCGCTTTCGACACAGGCGTAGCGGATTGCATCCTGGCGGCTGCGGAAGATGCCCCCCGCACGCCCGCCGGTCTCGACAGCCACCCAATGGCCTGCGCCGTCCTGGCCGACGAGATAGGACAGGGGCGTGCCGGCGGTGGCCGGCAGGGATGAATTCAGTGCGACGGTCATGGTCGTCTGGGGGTTTACGCGGACCTCTCGGGTACCGCTATGCCAAGCTATGAAGCCCGGCATAAGGGTTCGATGGACTCGAGAGCGATCCGGAATAAGGGCTGCATCAGCAACCGGGCCTGAGCACCCGGTTGCCGGCCGTTCACGTCCGGTTGCCGGCCGTTAAGCTCAGGCCGCGCTGTCCTTGGAGGAGCGCTCGACGCGCTTGCGGTCGTTCGGATCCAGCACGGTCTTGCGCAGCCGGATCGACTTCGGCGTGACCTCGACCAGCTCGTCGTCCTGGATCCAGGCCAGCGACTTCTCTAGGGTCATCCGGATCGGCGGCGTCAGGCGGACGGCCTCGTCCTTCGAGGTGGTGCGGATGTTGGTGAGCTTCTTGCCCTTGAGCACGTTCACCTCGAGATCGTTCTCGCGGTTGTGCTCGCCGATGATCATGCCCTGATAGACCTTCCAGCCGGGCTCGATCATCATCGGGCCTCGGTCTTCGAGGTTCCACATGGCGTAGGCCACCGCCTCGCCCTTGTCGTTCGAGATGAGCACGCCGTTGCGGCGTCCGGCGATCTCACCCTTGAACGGCTCGTAGGCCTTGAACAGGCGGTTCATGATCGCCGTGCCGCGCGTGTCGGTCAGCAACTCGCCCTGGTAGCCGATCAGGCCGCGGGTCGGGGCGTGGAACACGAGGCGCAGGCGGTCACCGCCCGACGGCCGCATCTCCAGCATGTCAGCCTTACGCTCCGACATCTTCTGGACGACGACGCCCGAGTGCTCCTCGTCCACGTCGATCACCACCTCCTCGATCGGCTCGAGGAGGTTGCCCTCCTCGTCCTTCTCGAAGACGACGCGGGGACGCGAGACCGCGATCTCGAAGCCTTCGCGACGCATGGTCTCGATCAGGATGGCGAGCTGCAATTCGCCGCGGCCGGACACGTAGAACGAGTCCTTGTCGGTCGCTTCCTCGATCTTGAGCGTGACGTTGCCCTCGCCTTCCTTGAACAGGCGGTCGCGGATCATCCGGCTCGTGACCTTGTCGCCCTCGGTGCCGGCCAGCGGCGAGTCGTTGACGATGAACGACATCGTCACGGTGGGCGGATCGATCGGCTGGGCCTGGATCGGGGTATCGACCTGCGGGTCGCAGAAGGTGTCGGCCACCGTGCCCTTCATCAGGCCGGCGATCGAGACGATATCGCCCGCCTCGCCGATGTCGATCGGCGCCCGCTCCAGGCCGCGGAAGGCGAGGATCTTCGAGACGCGCCCGGTTTCCACGACCTTGCCGTCGCGCGAGAGCACCTTGATCTGCTGGTTCGGCTTCACGGTGCCGGAGGCGATACGGCCGGTGATGATCCGGCCGAGGAACGGGTTGGCCTCCAGCAGGGTGCCGAGCATCCGGAACGGACCCTCGTCCACCCGCGCCGGGGGCACGTGCTTGAGCACGAGTTCGAACAGCGGCTCCAGGCCCACCGACGGGTCGGCATCAGGGCTGTCGGCCATCCAGCCGTTGCGGCCGGACCCGTAGAGGATCGGGAAATCCAGCTGGTCGTCGGTGGCGTCGAGGGCGGCGAAGAGATCGAACACCTCGTTCACCACCTCGGTGATGCGGGCGTCCGGCCGGTCGACCTTGTTGATCGCCACGATCGGGCGCAGGCCGATTTTGAGGGCCTTGCCGACCACGAACTTGGTCTGCGGCATCGGCCCCTCGGCGGCGTCGACCAGCACGATCACGCCGTCGACCATCGACAGGATGCGCTCGACCTCGCCGCCGAAATCGGCGTGGCCGGGGGTGTCGACGATGTTGATGCGGGTGTCCTTCCAGACGACCGAAGTCGCCTTCGCCAGGATCGTGATGCCACGTTCCTTCTCGAGGTCGTTCGAGTCCATCGCCCGCTCCTCGACCCGCTGGTTCTCGCGGAAGGTGCCGGACTGGGCCAGCAGCTTGTCGACGAGCGTCGTCTTGCCGTGGTCGACGTGAGCGATGATGGCGATGTTGCGCAGATTCATGTCGGCCCGAAACGGGTTGTGCCGGCTCCCTGGCGGCCGCGCGGCGCGGCCGTCCGCGCCGGTCCAGGTACGGAGTCGTGGTGGTTGCGTCGCAATATAAGGACACGCGCTCCGGGGCAAGGCCGACGCGTGCATGGTTGTATCCTGCCAGGCCCCTAACTGCCGGATGGCGAGGGCTCGACACCTCAGTGGGGAATAGCGGAATGCGCAAAATGCGCGCCCCTCCCGCAGAGGGAAAAAGGTGTGGGGGAGAAGGCCCGGACCGCCGGACCCGTCGAGACGGCATTGCCTGAGCTCGGAAAATCACCGGCGGTGGCGATTCGCCGCCCCGGCTTCTTCGAAGCGACGGAGACGAGCGAACGACGACGGGCGGGAAAGGGGCGCTCGTGACGGCGGGGGGCAGTGGCATGGGGGCGGCGGCCGCCCGCAAGCCGGCGGAGGACGGTTTCGCCGTCGAGATCCTTTCGTCCGCCGGCAAGGGCGAAGCGCTGGCCCAGAAGCTAAGCGGATTCGGCGTGACCGGCTCAAACCAGTCCCCGAGGGCCTTCAGCACGTCGTCGACGGAGCCATTGCGCGCTGGGACCGAATTGATGTCCTGGTCAATAGCGCCGGCCACGGGCCCCGGGCGCCGCTGCTCGACATCACGGACGCCCAGTGGCACGCCGGTTTGGACATCTGGCTGATGAACGTCGTGCGCTCGCTCCGCCTCGTGACGCCGATCATGAAGGCACAGCGCGCCGGGGCGATCATCAACATCTCGACCGCCTGGGCCTTCGAGCCGAGCCCGATGTTCCCGACCCCGGCGGTGTTCTGCGCGGGGCTCGCGGCCTACACCAAGCTGTTCGCAGACAGCTACGCCGCCGACAACGTCCGCATGAACAACGTGCGCCCCCGCTGGATCGACAGCCTGCCGGCCACGGAGGAGCGCCGACAGAGCGTACCGATGGGCCGCCACGGACGCATCGACGAGATCGCCGCGACGATCGCGTTCCTCGCCTCCAATGGTGCCGCCTAAATCACCGGCCCAAACCTGCGTGTGGACGGTGGCCTGACCGCGCGGTCGCCCTGTTCAACCCGGACGATGCGGCTGCGCGGCAGCCATGCGATCGAAGGCGCCGGCCTTCTCCCTATATGACGGATTGATGACGCCGCAACGCGGTCCACCAGTTCGCGCAGGGCGGACCTCTCGGGTGCATTGGATGAAACCAGACCGCTGGGCTACCGTGTTGATCCTGAGCCCACGCATGGGCGCGGCGAACCGGTATGACCTCCGCTCCGACGGCAGCCCCATGGAACGAGCCGATGCGCGCGCTTGAGCCGCGGCTGTTTCCGTACATCTGGCGCTATTCGAAGGCAGACCAGTTCCGGATCTGTGCCGTCGTCCTGGCCTCTCTGCCGTTTTACTTCGCCTCACTCGACCTGCCCAAGCGCATCGTCAACGACGCAATTACCGGCAAGGCCTTCTCCCACGGCGAGGCGACCGCTTCGTTCCTAGACATCACCCTGTCATGGCCTCAGCTGCTCGGTGGCGGGACGACGCGGCTGTTCGAGGGGTTCCAGGTCGACCGGTTCGAGCTGCTGCTCGGCCTTTCCACCCTGTTCCTCGGCCTCGTGCTGATCAACGGGGCCTTCAAGTTCTGGATCAACCTGCAGAAGGGCATCTTGGGCGAGCGGATGCTGCGGCGCCTGCGCTTCCAGCTGTTCTGCCTGATGCTCCGCTTCTCGCCGGAGACGCAGCGGGAGGTGAAATCCTCCGAGACCGCGACGATCATCCGCGACGAGGTCGAGCCGATCGGCTCCTTCATCGGCGATGCGATCGTGGTTCCGGTGTTCCTTGGCACGCAGGCCGCAACCGCGCTCGCCTTCATCCTGATGCAGAACCTGTGGCTCGGCCTCGCAGCCGGCGGCATGGTCGCGGTGCAGATGACCGTGATCCCGCGGCTGCGACGGGAGATCATCCGTCTGAGCCGTCGCCGTCAGATCGCCTCGCGCGCCCTCGCGGGCCGCGTCGCCGAGGTGCTCGACGGGCTGCCGGCGGTGCTGATCAACGATACCGGCCGCTGGGAACGGGCGGAGATCGGCGGGCGGCTCTACAGCCTCTACGACCTGCGCCTGCGGATCTACCGGCGGAAGTTCGCGGTCAAATACCTCAACAACCTGCTGGCTCAGGTGACGCCGTTCCTGTTCTACGCGATCGGCGGCGTCTTCGCCCTGAAAGGCGAGCTCGATATCGGCCAGCTCGTGGCCGTGCTCGCCGCCTATCGCGACCTGCCCCCGCCCCTCAAGGAGCTGATCGACTGGGATCAGCAGCGCCTCGACGTCGAGGTGAAGTACGAGACCGTGGCGGCGCATTTCGGACCACAGCGTCTGCAGCCGGCCGAGCCGGAACTCGGTGAGACGCCGCCGCCGCTCGGTGGCCCGCTCCGAGTCGAGGGCCTCACATTGCGCGATCCGCAGGGCGGTGGCCCAATCGAGGTCGGCGACGCCGAGGTGCCATTGCCGACGCGGCTCGCCCTCATCCCGCCCGGCCCGGCAGCCCAGGAATTCGCCCGCGTCCTCGCTGGCCTGCAGACGGCGCCGGGCGGCACGATTCGGATCGGCAAGCACGACCTGTCGACCCTGCCGCGGCCGGCCCACGCCTATCGAATCGCCTTCGCGGGCGTGGAGCCGGTCCTGTTCCCGGGAACCTTGCGCGACAACGTGCTCTACGGCCTGCGCATCCGGCCGCTGCGGACCGGTAGCCTCGATCTCAGCAAGATGCGGATCAACGAGGCGGTGAAGACCGGCAATCCCTGCGACAGCATCAACGACCCGTGGATCGACTATCGGCACCTCGGGATCTGCGACGTCGGAGAACTCGACCCCCACCTCCTCGATCTGCTGGGCCGGCTCGATCTCGGCGACGACCTGTATCGCTTCGGCCTCGGCGCCCTCAGCTCGGTCACCCACGAGACGCCGGTGGGCCAGCGCATGATCGCGGCCCGGGAGCACCTGCGCGCGCATTTCGTCGACAAGGGTCTCGCCGACCTCGTGATCCCCTTCGCCCGCGGTCGCTACAACGATCAGGCGACCGTCGGCGAGAACCTGCTGTTCGGGGTCCCGCGCGACCCGACGCTGTTGGACCCGCAGCGCCTCGCCGCTGCCCCGCTGTTCCGCGAAGCGCTGGAGGAGGCGCACCTCCTCGACGACCTCGACCGCATGGGTGTGGCCATCGCCACCAGCCTCAAGGACATCTTCGCCGACGTGCCGCCCGGCCATCCGCTGTTCCGGCGCTTCTCGCTGATCACGCCGGATGCCCTGCCGGATTATCTGCGCCGGCTCGCACGCCTGCCCGAGGATGGGCGCCTCAGCGAGGCCGACAGCGTGGCGTTCCTCGCCCTCACCCTGGCCTATGTCGAGCCGCGGATGCGCTTCGGCCTGCTCGACGAGGCGCTGAGCCAGCGGATCGTCGGCGCGCGGACCATCGTCCAGCGCCACATGCACGGCGACCATGGCTGCGACGTCGAATCCTACGATCCCAACCGGATCAACCCGCGCAGCACCGTGCTCGATAACCTGCTGTTCGGCCGCATCGACACGGCGCGGATGCACGGCGAGGCGATCATTCAGCGGGAGGCGCGGGCAGTGTTCCGGGAGTTCGACCTGGAGCGCCCGATCCAGCTGCGCGGTCTGGATAAGGAGGTCGGCAATCGCGGACAGCTCCTGACCGAGCGCGTGCGGGTGCGGATCGGCCTCGCCCGGGCCATCCTGCGCCGGCCGGAGGTCCTGGTGGTCGACCGGGTTGACGAGTTCTTGGAGCATGGCATCGACACGCTGCTGGATGTCGCGGAGGCCACCCTGCCCCAGGCCAGCTTGGTGGCCAGCCTGTCGGCAGAAGCGGATGCCGCCCGGTTCCCCGCGCGGCTGCCGCTGCGCAAGCCGGAGGAACGCCTGAAGGCCGCCGAATGATCGCGGCGTGATCCGAGCACGGGCTTGCGGTTTACAGCCTAGCCCGTCTCCGGCACAGGATGGCGCCCATGCCCGTTCTTCTGGACGCGACCGTGACACAGGCCGGCACCACCCCGAGCCTCGCCGGATTGCCGCGCGTGGTGCCTCCGCACCGCACGCCGCCGGAGCGGGAATTGCCGATCTGGGACTATCTGCGCTCGATCCGCGACAACAGCCTCCGGGGTTTCCCCCGGCGCGCCTTCGAGGAACCGGTGACCCGCCGGGGCCTGCTCGGCCGATCGAGCTTCATCCTGAACGAACCGGAGGCGATCCGCCGGGTCCTCGTCGAGAATCAGGCGAATTACGCGCGCACCACCGGGACGATCCGGATCCTGCGTCCGATCCTCGGCGACGGCCTCCTGATCAGCGAGGGCTCGGCCTGGCGCCACCAGCGCCGGACGCTGGCCCCGGCCTTCACGCCGCGGGCGATCGACGGCCTCGTGCCGCACATCGCGACCGCCATCACGGAGGGGCTGGATCACATCGCCGCGGAGGCAAAAGCGGGCCCGGTCGACCTGTTCACCGCGTACTACCGACTCGCCCTGGAAGTGGCCGGGCGCGCCATGTTCTCGGTCGGCATGGACGAGCACGGGCCGGAGTTGCGCCGGCTCATCGCCGCGTACGGCGAGCGGATGGGCCGGCCGCACCTGCTCGACATCGTGACGCCGCCGGGCTGGCCGGTGCCGCTCGACTGGGCGCGGGGGCGCTTCCGCCGCCGCTGGATCCCGTTCCTCGACCGGATCATCGCGGCCCGCCAAGCCACCGACCGGAGCCAGGCTGGGTCGGGCGACCTGCTGGACCTGCTCGCGGCGGCGCGCAATCCCGATACGGGCGCCCCGTTCTCGCCGGCCGAGCTGCGCGATCAGGTCGCGACCATGATCCTCGCCGGCCACGAGACCACGGCCGGGACGCTGTTCTGGGCCTCCTACCTGCTGGCCCTCGCCCCGGAGGTGCAGGAGCGCGTCGCCGAGGAGGCACGGAGCGCGGACCTCGCCGACCCCACCGGCTGCCAGAGCGACGGGCGCCTCCCCCTCACCCGCGCGGTGATCGACGAGACCCTGCGCCTCTACCCGGCGGCCTTCGTGGTGGTGCGCCGGGCGCTTGGGCCCGACACGGTGGCGGGCCATGCGGTGAAGACAAGCGACATCGTGATGGTGAGCCCGTGGGTGCTCCACCGGCACCGGACGCTCTGGTCGGACCCCGACGCCTTCGATCCCGGTCGGTTCCTGCCGGGGTCGCCCCCGCCGCCGCGCTTCGCCTATCTGCCGTTCGGCGCCGGCCCGCGGGTCTGCATCGGCGCGCAATTCGCGCTGAGCGAGGCGGTGATCGCGCTGGCGCACTTGCTGCGGCGGTTCCGGTTCGTGCTGGACGATGCGGAGCCGATCCTGCCCCAGGCTGTGGTGACCACCCAGCCGGAGCGGGCGGCCCGATTCCGGCTGATCCCGCGGGATCCGTTCGGCTCCTGAGGTTCGTTGCGGGTTTGGTCTTCGAGTTTGTTCGACCGCGTAACCCGATCTCTCCGAAAAGAGGAACGCCTCCGTTTCTCTCCCTCCCCCCTCTGCGGGGGAGGGTGGCCCCCAGAGGGGGTCGGGAGAGGGGAGCGACAGTGCAGAACGGAGTACCGGCCTTCATGCCGGTCACGCCCCTTCCTGAAGCCGGGTCCCCTCTCCCGGCCCCTGCTCACGCAGGCGCCACCCTCCCCCGCAGAGGGGGGGAGGGAGAATGCGCGTGCGCCCAGGATAGCGTCGACCGGATACAGCCTCGCGAACACGACGAAACCGCACCCGGCGGACCGGGCGCGGCTTTTGGATTGCATGCCGGCGGGAGCGACTCCGCTGAGGCTCAAGCGGCCTTCTTGGAAGAACCGAGCCGCCCGCCCTTGTTGGCGGCGACCTCGGCAAGCTTGGCCGCGAGCTTCGCGTCGAGCTTGCCGGCGACACCAAGCGGAAGCTCGATGTCGAGACCGAGGGTCGAGACGCCCTCGCCGCGCTCCAGGGTGACCTTCACCTTGTCGGCTTCCACCGACACGTGGTTGGCGATCACCGCCAGGATCTCGTCCCGGAGCTGCATCACGAGATCCGGACGCCCGGACTCGGCCCGCTCGTGGGCGAGGATCAGTTGCAGGCGGTCGCGCGCGACCGAGCCGGAGTTGCGCTTCTGGAAGAGGCCCAGGATGCTCATGCCGCCCTCCGCATGAACAGCTTGTCGAGGAACGACTTGCGCTCGACCGGCAGGCTCATCGGAACCTCCTCGCCCTTCAGCCGGCGCGCCGCGTCGGCATAGGCCCGCGCCGGGGCGCAGAGGGGGTTGTTGAGGGTCACCGGGCAGCCGAGGTTCGAGGCGCGCAGCACCTCCTGGCTTTCCGGGATGATCGCGAGAAGCGGGATCGACAGGATGTCGAGCACGTCTTCGGTCTTGAGCATGTCGCCGCGGTCGGCCCGCAGGGGGTCGTAGCGGGTGAGGATCAGGTGCTTCTCCATCTCCTCGCCCTTCTCCGCCTTGGCGGTCTTGGAATCGAGCAGACCGATGATCCGGTCGGAGTCGCGCACCGAGGAGACCTCGGGGTTGGTCACCACCACCGCCACGTCGGCGTGGTGCATGGCGAGCTGGGCGCCGCGCTCGATGCCTGCGGGCGAGTCGCAGATCACCCAGTCAAACTTCTCGCGCAGCTCTTCCATCACCCGGGCGACGCCGGCGTCGGTGAGCGCATCCTTGTCGCGGGTCTGCGAGGCCGGGAGCAGGTGCAGGGTATCGACCCGCTTGTCCTTGATCAGCGCCTGCGTCAGCTTGGCGTCGCCGTTGACCACGTTGATGAGGTCGTAGACCACGCGGCGCTCGGCGCCCATGATCAGGTCGAGGTTGCGCAGGCCGACGTCGAAATCGACGACGCACACGCTCTGCCCGCCCTGCGCCAGGGCCGCTCCGAGGGCCGCGGTCGTCGTCGTCTTGCCGACGCCGCCCTTGCCCGATGTGACGACGAGAACCTTTGCCACGCGTCGATCTCCCTAAATCCAGAGCTGAATTAATCTAAGCTTGCCATTCGGATGTTGCCGCCATCGAGCCAGACCTGGGCGGCCTTGCCGCGCAGGGCCGTGCCCATGTCCTCCGCCGTCCGCACGAGGCGGTCGATCCCCAGCAACTCGGGCTCGAATTTGCGGCAGTAGATTCGTGCGCGCGGGTTGCGCGCGGCTCCGGCGATCGCGCGACCGCGCAGGGCGCCGTAGACGTGGATCGAGCCCCCCGCCAGGATCTCGGCCCCCGAGGAGACCGAGCCCATCACGGTCACGTCGCCGGTCGGGTTGATGATGCTCTGACCGGAGCGGACCGAACCCTCGACGGTGATCGAGGTGACCACCTGCGGCTCCGGCTCGGACGGGACGCTCGGGATCTCGATCTTGTCGGACGGGTGTCCCTTGACGAGGAGCGGCGGCAGGCCCTCGCCGACGAGGTCGGTGCCCTCGATCCCCAGGACCGCGATGCCGCGGGCCTTGAGTTCACGCATGAGCGTCTCGAGGGCGACCGGCTCGGGCTTGAGCTGGGCGCAGTCCAGGATGACGGCCCGGCCCTTCAGCAGGGCCGGCGAGCGCTTGAGCGCCGCGTCGAGACCCGCGAGCCACTGCGGAAGCGGCGGTTCGGGGGAGAGGGCCAGGGCCTTGAAGGCCCGCCCGCGCAGGCTGAGCGGCCGGGGCGCGGAGGGAGATGCCGCCTGGGCGGTCTCCGGATCGATTGGCTCGGGGTGGGTCTCGCTCATGTCCGCCCGTTAAGAGTCCTTACCGGACCATTGACGGCGGGTATGGTTACCGAAGGGTTAAGTTTCTGATCCGGTCGGCAAATTCTGCCGGGATCCTGGTATCAGTGCGCTGGAAGACGATTGCGGGCGGTCTATCGGTCGGGCACCGGCCACCATCGTGCAATCTCTGGATTGGCGCCGAAGGTATGTTCACCGCGAATGCTGCGAGCCACGCAGGACCGTAAGGTGATGGTGAGGACGCAGCGCCGACGCGCTCCTCCCCCCTTGCGGGGAGGAGTTGGAGGTGGTGCAGGATCGAGCGATCCGGCGCCTTCTGTACCACCCCCACCCCTGGCCCCTCTCCGCAAGGGGGAGGGAAATGCGCTATCCTTTCACAGCGTCCAGCCGCGGGGACAGACGTTTGGATCCGCAAGCCTACACGGCAAAGGGAACCCGCACCTCGGCCGGAAAATCCACGAAGCAGTCGTCACCATAAGCCAGTGAGCTTCACAACAACTGCTGTGCCGGTACGCTCGTCCATTGACGGATTGATGGGCAAATCCAGGCGCAAGCGCTGCCGATCGCAAACCGCGGATGCCGCGAAGACGACGCATGGCATTCGGGCGCGGGGCGCTCGTTCGCGTCTCCCCAGCGCGACGACCAGTGCTCGACCTCTTCGGTCGTCGCATGAAGGCCGGTCACCTGGGCTTCGTTCCAGGCCTTCAGGGTGTCTTGCCGCAAGATCTCCCGTTTCTCCGCGCGGTCGAGATACTGAGCGATGGCTTTGCGCATGATCCCGTCAGGCGTACGGCGACGGATCTCGGCCAGATGCTCGACCCGCCCCCTGAGCGTGTCGTCGAGCTCGATGGATGTGGACACGGCCATGCTGTGAACTCAGGGGGACGGTTCTGCCGCGCCCACAATAGTGGACCCAGCCCGTTCATCGACACGGCCAACTCCATTGAACGACGCGCCTATCCGGTGCCCCTCAAGACAACGGTCGAGACAACGGTTAGCCCCGCTCGAACAGGTTCAGCTTGATCGCGTCCTCGAGCAGCCGCACCTCCACGGCCTGCCCCCGGAAGGCCGGATCGAGATCGTCGGCGGCGCGGTAGAGGCCGTCGATCGCCACCAGTTCCGGCTCGAACTTGCGGCACCAGATCCGCGCCGTTGGGTTCCCGGCGGCTCCCGCGATCGCCCGGCCGCGCAGCGCGCCATAGACGTGGATCGAGCCCCCCGCGATCACCTCGGCCCCCGAGGCCACGGCGCCGAGCACGGTCACGTCGCCCTCCAGATGCAGCACGGTCTGGCCCGAGCGCACCGGCGTATCGAGGATCAGCGAGCGCGCGGCCTCCTTGGGCTGAGCCTCTGTCGGCGGCGCTTCGCCGGACGCGGACGTGTCGATCTCTCCGGCGGCGCGCCCGCCCGACAGGGCCGGCGGCATCCCGGGCCCCAGCAGCGCCGGCGATGCGCCCTCGATCCCCAGGATGGCGATGTGGCGCGCCGCGAGATCGGCCAGCAGCCCGTCGAGATCCTCCCGCGTCAGCCGCAGGCCCCCCAGGTCGAGGATCACCGGACGTCCCGCGAAAAAATTCGGCGCGCGCCGGTTCAGGGCATCGAGGTCGCCGAGCCAGTCGGCCACGGGTGGGATCGGCGCCAGGACGGTCGCCATGAAGGACCGGCCGCGGAAACGGATCGGCGGGCGGACCGGCTCGGATGTCGGCTGGGTCACGGGTATCTTCGATGTCGCTGCAATCGTCGCCTGCATCCATGCTGTGCCGGCGCGCGCTGGGCAATCCCGCAGAGGCCCGTGTGACGCCCTGGCGAGGTCGCCGCTGCGTTTCTGTTGTAGAGAGGTGCCGCAGCCGATCCGGACGAGGCCCTTGAGCAGCATCCCAGTCCAGAAACCCTTCGTCGTCGACGACCTGACCCGGGCCAACCAGCGCCGGGCGGCCGATCCGCGGGCCTCGGCCTGGGTCTCGGCCAATGCCGGCGCCGGCAAGACCAAGGTGCTCACAGACCGCGTGGTGCGCCTGCTGCTCGACGGGTCGCCGCCCGGGCGGATCCTGTGCCTGACCTTCACCAAGGCGGCCGCCGCCAACATGGCGATCCGCGTATTCCGGCTGCTCGGGCGCTGGGTGACCCTCGACGACGCCACCCTTGCGGCGGAACTCGCCGAGCTCACCGGCGAGCGCGCGGATCCCGAGCGTCTGCGCATGGCCCGCCGGCTCTTCGCCCGGGCGGTGGAGACACCGGGCGGCCTCAAGATCGAGACCCTGCACGCCCTGTGCGAGCGGCTGCTGCACATGTTCCCGTTCGAGGCGAACGTGCCGGCCCGCTTCGTGGTGCTCGACGACACCAAGGCCCGGGAGATTTTTGAGATCGAGATGGCCAACGTCTTGGCCGACGCGGTCTCGAACGGCGATACGCCGCTCAGCGCCGCCCTGGCCCGGGTCACCCCTGAGGCGACGGGCGATGCCCTGCGGGCGGCGATACGGTCCGCGCTGCGGGCTCGGGGCTTCGTCGGCGACGCGGCCGGCCTGGAGGCCGCGTTCGGGCGCCTGCACGGGGCGCTCGGGCTCGCGGCCGAGGAGACGGCCGAGCGGATCGAGGCCGCGATCCGCGATGGCGGTCCCGGATGCGCGCCGGAGGACAGGGCCGGCTTGGTCGCGGCGCTCCGCACCGGCAAGGCCAACGACGAGAAACTCGCCGACGCTTTGGCGGAGGCGGAGGCCGAACGCGCCCGCTCCGAAGGGTTTCCGGACCGCGCCGAGGCGCTGGCCCTCTACCGGTCGGTCTTCTTCACCCAAAAGGACGAGCCCAAGGCCGACAGCAGCCTCGGCACGAAGGCGGTCCCGGCCGCCGCCAAGGAGGCGCTGATCGCCGAGCGCGACCGGCTGGATCCGCTGTTCGATCGGCTGCGCGCCGCCCGGGCCCATAGCCGCACACAGGCGCTGTTCCAGATCGCCGCGGAGATCCACCGTCGGATTGAGGCCCAGAAGGCCAGGCTCGGCGCCCTCGACTTCGACGACCTGATCCACAAGGCCCTCGACCTGCTCGGGCGGGTCGGCGCTGGCTGGGTCCTGTACAAGCTCGACCGGGGAATCGACCATATCCTGGTCGACGAGGCGCAGGACACCAACCCGGAGCAATGGGCGATCCTTCGGGCCATCACCCAGGAATTCGCCGCCGGCGAAGGGGCCCGGATCGGGAACCGGACCCGCTTCGCAGTGGGCGATCCCAAGCAGTCGATCTACGGCTTCCAGGGTGCGGAGCCGCGGGAATTCGCGCTGACGCGCGCAGCTTGGATCTCGGAATCGCGCTCGGCCGGCCTGACCTTCGAGGACGTGCCGCTCACCCTGTCGTTCCGCTCGACCAGCCTCGTGCTGCAGGCCGTCGATGCGGTCTTCGCCCTCGATGCCCACAACGAGGGCCTGTCCTTCGAGGACACGGTGCGCCAGACCGTCCATGCCAGCGCGCGGCCCGGCGCCCCCGGCGCCGTGGAGTTGTGGCCGATCGCCGAACCCGAGCCCGCAGCCGAGCCCGATGCCTGGACGGCTCCGGTCGACGCCCCGGAGACCAGCGCCCCGGCGATCGTCACGGCCCGCCGGGTGGCGCAGGCGGTGCGGACCTGGGTTACCCGGGGCGATGCGACCGGCCGCGTGTGGCGCCCCGGCGACGTGCTGATCCTCGTGCGCAAGCGCGGACCGGCCTTCGAGGAGGTGATCCGGGCCCTGAAGGGCCTCGCTGTCCCGGTGGCGGGCCAGGACCGGTTGGAGGTCTCGGCCCATATCGCGGTGGCCGATCTCGTGGCCGCCGGCCGGGCCGGCCTGCTGCCCGCCGACGACCTGACGCTCGCCACCGCGCTCAAGACGCCGCTGGCCGGGCTCACCGATGAGGATCTGGTTCGGATCGCTGCCCGCCGCGACCTGTCGGAGACGCTGGAGGATGCCCTTCACCGCCACGCCGCTGCCGGTGACGCGGCGGCGCTTCATGGGCTCGCCACACTGACAGAGTGGATCGCGCTGGCGAGCCTGCATGGTCCGTTCGGCTTCTATGCGCGACTGCTCGGGCCGCTGGGGGGCCGGGCCAAGCTCGTCGCTCGGCTCGGTGGCGAGGCGGGCGACGCCATCGACGTGTTCCTCGCCGCCGCCGCGCAGGCCGAAACCGGTGAGGATGCGCCCTCGCTCGGCGGCTTCCTGGCCCGCTATGTCGGCGCCGAGGCCGGGCACACGGTCAAGCGCGACCTTGAATCCGGGCGCGACGAGGTGCGCGTCATGACGGTTCACGGGGCCAAGGGCCTGGAGGCGCCGGTCGTGGTCCTTCTCGACGGCTGCGAGCCCCTGGGCCGGAACGACCCGCCGCTGTTGCCCCTGCCGGCGACCGGACCCGCACTGCCGCCGGTCTGGTCGGGCGGCCGGACCCAGGATTGCGCCGCCACCGAGGCCGCCCGCGCCGCCCTGCTCGCCCGGGCGCGGCAGGAGCACAACCGCCTGCTCTACGTCGCCATGACCCGGGCAGCCGACCGGCTCATCGTGGCGCCATTCCGTGGCCACGAGCGCGAGACCGAGGCCGCGTGGTGCCGCATGGTCCAGGCCGGCCTTGAGACGACGCTGGGTGCAGGCCAGACCGTCGAACTCGCCTACGGCCCAGCCACCGTGTGGCAGGAGGGGGCCGAGGCGCCCCGCGAGCGCGAAAAGCTGCCCCCGGCCGCGGTGCCCGTACCGGAGCCCGGCTGGCTGCGCAGCCCCGTTCCACCGGAGCCGGAGGCCCCGGCGCTCAACCCGTCCGGGGCGCTTGCCGCGGCGGACGGAACCCGGGTGCCGCCGCCACGCCTCGCCGATGCCCAGGCACGGCGCCGCGGCATCCTGATCCACGCCCTGCTGCAGCACCTGCCCCGCGTCGAGCACCAGCGGCGGGAGGCGGCCGGCCTCGCCTTCGTCCGGTCCCGGGCACCCGGCCTGCCCCGGCCCGCCCACGTCGCGATCGTGCGCTCGGTCCTGCGGATCATCGACGATCCCAACCTCGCGCCCCTGTTCGCCCCGGACGCCCGCGCGGAGGTGAGCCTGTCGGGGCGGGTGCGCACGGCTGCCGGCGAGCGCGTGGTGCAGGGGCGTGTCGATCGTCTGAGCGTCACCACCGATACGGTTCGGATTGCCGACTTCAAGACCGGGCGGCCTCCGGATCCGGATACCCCACTTCCGCCCGCCGAGGCAGGACAGATCGCCCTCTATGCCCGGCTGCTCGGCCAGATCTATCCCGGCCGCACGATCCGCCCGATGCTGGTCTGGACATCGGGGCCGGTGATCCGCGCACTCGATGCGGCCGACATCGCGGCAGCCCTGGAGCGGGCCGGGATCGCGGCTTGAGCCGCGTCTCGGATCCCGCCAGGCTTATCTGGGCCCGATCTCCGACCAATGAACCGCGCGCCATGGCGAAGGCGCTTATGCGAAAGCGCACATCTGAGAGGCATGTCCCCATATCGGATCATACCGGCGCGTCCGCTCTTCTTGACCACGCCCCGACCCGTCGCCAATTCTGAGCGAACCGCGCGGGCCCCTGCCCGTCCGACACCGCCCCTCTGGCGGCGACTTCCGAAGGGTGACGTTATGGCGACCATGAAGGTGACCGACGCGAGCTTCGAGCAGGACGTTCTTCAGTCCGCCGAGCCCGTCGTGGTGGATTTCTGGGCAGAGTGGTGCGGCCCCTGCCGCCAGATCGGCCCGGCCCTCGAGGAGATCGCCACCGATCTGCAGGGCAAGGTGAAGATCGCTAAGGTCAACGTCGACGAGAACCCGCAGATCGCCGCCCAGTACGGCATCCGCTCGATCCCGACGCTGCTGCTGTTCAAGAACGGCGAGCGCGTGGACCAGAAGGTCGGCGCCGCCCCGAAGGGCGACCTGTCGCGCTGGATCGGCGCCCAGACCGCCTGACCCCAGAGCTCTGATCACTTATGGAGAGCCCGGCCATGCGGCCGGGCTTTCTCCGTTTCATGGCTGATTTATTTTCTCTGATCCGGCGTCGAAGCCCGAGCCCGATCGTCCAGTCGCAGGAGGAGCCGTTCGGGCCGGCGCCGATGACAGTGAAGGCGTTCGCATCCCGGTTGGGGCCGGCGGACAGCATCGACCGACAGGAACACGCCATTGACGGCGGCGTCAGACCGGCGGGGTGTCGTTGGCGGCAAGGACTAACCCGGCCAGGTAGAGCGAGCCGCAGATCAGGATGCGCGGTGGCCGCTCGAAGGCGATGTCCTTGACCATCGCCAGGGCCGCTTCGATGCTCGGGGCCGCATAGGTCGAGAGGCCGACGCCCTCGCCGATCCGGGCGACTTCTTCGGCCGGACGCGCCGCCAGCGTGCCGCTGATCGGCACCGCTACGAGGGCGCGCGCCAGTCCGACGAAGTTGCGCAGGAAACCGTCCGCGTCCTTGGTGCCGAGGAGCCCGACGATCAGCACCAGGGGGACATCGCTCTTCTCGCCGAGATCCGCCATGGCGGCGGCGAGGATCCGGCCTCCGTCGATGTTGTGGCCGCCATCGAGCCACAGCTCGGTGCCGGGATCGAGCTGCGCGGCCAGCCGCCCGCGCCCCAGGCGCTGCAGCCGGCCCGGCCAGTCGACCTCGGTGAGGCCCTTCTCCAGGGCCGTGTTGCCGATGTCGCCGAAGCCCGCCGCCCGCAGGGCCGTGATCGCCGTGCCGGCATTGACCAGTTGGTGGCGCCCGGCGAGGCGGGGGCGCGGCAGGTCGAACAGGTCGGTCTCGTCCTGGTAGACGAGCCGGCCGCGCTCCTCGTGGACCGAGAAATCCTGGTTTCCGACGAAGATGGGCCCGGCACCGATCTCCTCGGCGCGCCGGCACAGCACGGCGTCGGCCTCGGCGTAGTCCTGGGCGGCGATCACCGCCGGACAGCCGCGCTTGAAGATCCCGGCCTTCTCGGTCGCCACCGATTCCACCGTGTCGCCGAGATACTCCGCATGGTCCCGGCCGATCGGCGTGACCACCGCGCAGGCGGGCTGCGCGATCACGTTGGTTGCGTCGAGCCGGCCGCCGAGCCCCACCTCCAGCAGCAGGACATCGGCCGGGCTCTCCGAGAACAGCACCAGGGCCGCCGCCGTGGTGATCTCGAACATGGTGATCGGCGCGCCGGCGTTGGCGGTCTCGCAGCGCGCGAACGCGTCAGCCAGCCGATCCTCGTCCACGAAATGTCCACCCCCGATCCCGCCGATCCGGATCCGCTCGTGGAAGCGCACGAGATGGGGCGAGGTGTAGACATGCGCGGCGAGCCCCCCGGCTTCGAGGATCGCGCGCATGAACGCGATGGTCGAGCCCTTGCCGTTGGTGCCGGCGACGTGGATCACCGGCGGCAGGCGCCGCTCCGGATGGTTGAGCTGGGCGAGCAGCCGCTCGATCCGGCCGAGCGACAGGTCGATGGTGCGGGGATGAAGCGCGAGGAAACGCGCCATCAGGGCATCGGATGAGGCCATCGCGCGGGCTTTACGCCGCCTCGTCGGCCGTGACCGGGGTCGCCGGCGCGGCGACGTTGGTCAGGAGGCCGCAGAGGCGGGCGATGGTCTCCTTGAGCTGGTGGCGGTGGACGACCTGATCGACCATGCCGTGCTCACGCAGGTATTCCGCCCGCTGGAATCCGTCCGGCAGCTTCTCGCGGATGGTCTGCTCGATCACGCGCGGACCGGCGAAGCAGATCAGCGCCCCCGGTTCGGCGAGGTGCACGTCGCCCAGCATGGCGTAAGAAGCGGTGACGCCGCCGGTGGTCGGGTTGGTCAGCACCACGATGTAGGGGAGGCGCGCCGCATTGAGCCGGCGCACCGCCACGGTCGTGCGCGGCATCTGCATCAGCGACAGGATGCCCTCCTGCATCCGCGCCCCGCCCGAGGCCGCGAACAGCACGTAGGGCGTGCGCTTTTCCAGCGCCGTCTCGGCACCGCGCACGAAGGCCTCGCCCGCTGCCATGCCGAGGGAGCCGGCCATGAAGCCGAATTCCTGCGCGGCCAGCACCATCGGCAGGCCGCCGACCCGGCCGAAGCCGATCTTGAACGCGTCCTGCAGACCGGTCTTGGCGCGGGCCTCCTTGAGCCGGTCGACGTAGCGCTTCTCGTCGCGGAACTTGAGCGGATCGGTCGGCGCCTCGGGCAGCGCCACGTCGATCCACGTGCCCTCGTCGAACATCATCTTGAGGCGCGCCTGGGCGCTCATCTTGAGATGATGCTCCGAGCCGGGGATCACCCAGTTGTTGGCCTCCACCTCCTTGTGGAACACCATCTGGCCCGTATCCGGGCATTTGACCCAGAGGTTCTCGGGCGTTTCGCGCTTGAACAGGGTCTTGATCCGGGGGCGCACCACCTCCGAGATCCAGTTCATCGGTTCGACCATCGCCTCGCGTCCGTCCGCTTCGAGCCCGCGACAATATCAGGTGGCGGGCGCTTCACCGCCAGGGTCGGCATGGATGGCGGCTCAGGCCGCCCGCTCCACCGAAGCGGCGCGCACGCCCTCGGCCAGTTCGCGCACCAGCCCCGCCACTGCCGGGACACTGCCCGCCTGCGGACGGCCCTCGGCGTCGAGCGAGCGCACCAGCGCGTCCACCAGGGCCGAACCGACCACGACACCGTCCGCACCCTTCGCGATCGCCGTCGCATGCGCGCCGGTCTTCACACCGAAGCCGACCACGACCGGCAAGTCGGTGTGGCGGCGGATGCGGCCCACCGCCTCCGAGACCTTGCCGAAATCCGGCGTGGCGGTGCCGGTGATGCCGGTGATCGACACGTAATAGACGAAGCCCGCCGTATTCGCGAGCACCGCCGGCAAGCGCCGCTCGTCGGTGGTCGGCGTCGCGAGCCGGATGAAGGCCAGCCCTTTGGCGAGGGCCGGCAGGCACAGCTCGGAATCCTCCTCCGGCGGCAGATCGACCACGATCAGCCCGTCGATCCCGGCCGCCACCGCGTCCTCCAGGAACCGGTCGACGCCGTAGGTGTGGATCGGGTTGTAGTAGCCCATCAGCACGATCGGCGTGGCGTCGTTCTCCGCCCGGAAGCGGCGCACGAGGTCCAGCGTGCCGGCGACGGTCTGCCCGGCCTTGAGCGCCCGCAGGCCGGCCGCCTGGATGGCCGGGCCGTCCGCCATCGGGTCGGTGAAGGGCAGGCCGAATTCCAGAATGTCGGATCCGGCGCCCGGCAGGGCCTTCAGGACCTCCAGGGAGGTCTCGGGATCGGGGTCGCCCGCCATCACGTAGGTGACGAGGACGGCCCGGTTCTCCGCGCGGGCGCGGGCGAAGGTGGCGTCGATGCGGCTCGGCATGGGTCGGCAGGGTTCGCGGTTGCGGGCATTCGGAGCCCGGGGTTGCACCCGCGCTACACCAAAGCCGGCGGCCCGTGAAGCGGGCGGCGCTCGGCTCCCCTGCGCACACCCGGGTTGCTGCCGTGGCGGCCCGCCGCTAGCGCTCCGCCATGACTATCACGCTCCCGACGCGCCGTTTGGCCGCGCTGCTGTTCGACATGGACGGCACGCTCATCAGCTCGATCGCCTCGGCGGAGCGGACGTGGTCGCGCTGGGCCGTGGCGCACGGGCTCGACGTGGCCACGTTCCTGCCGACGATCCACGGCGTGCGTTCTGTGGAGACGATCCGCCGCCTCAACCTGCCAGGGGTCGACCCCGAGGCGGAGGCCGCAGCGATCACGCGGGCCGAGATGGAGGATGTCGGCGACGTCATCGAGATCCCGGGGGCGCGGGCCTTCCTGGCGACGCTGCCGCCGGATCGCTGGGCGATCGTGACCTCGGCCCCCCGAGCCCTGGCCCAGCGCCGACTCGAAGCGGCCGACATGCCCACCCCCACCCTGATGATCGCCGCCGAGGATGTCGCGCAGGGTAAGCCCGCACCGGACTGCTTCCTGCTGGCCGCGCGCCGACTCGGGATCGCCGCGGCGGAGTGCTGCGTGTTCGAGGATGCGCCGGCCGGGATCTGCGCCGCCGAGGTCGCGGGCGCGTCCGTAATCGTGGTGACGGCGACCCATCGCGAACCGGCGCCGGCCGGGCATCCGGCGATCCCCGATTACCGCCGGCTCCGCGCGGTGGCAGGCCCGGACGGTATTCGCCTCTCCACGGACCGTTGAGGCAATCACGGCCGAGCCGTTGACTTTCGTCGCCGGCCACGCCGCCCTATTCAGCGTGGGAACGCCGGACGCGGAGCAGCGTGCCTATGACCAAGCCCGACGGTGTGACGACACGCCTCTTCGAGACCGAAGAAGGCCTCCGGCTGGTCGCGGCGCGCAGCGATCCGGCTTGGCGCCACTGGGGGCCGTATCTCAGCGACCGGCAATGGGGCACGGTCCGGGAGGATTACAGCCCGGACGGCGAGGCCTGGGATTATCTGCCCCACGATCACGCCCGGTCCCGGGCCTATCGCTGGGGTGAGGACGGGATCGGCGGCTTCGGCGATCGGCACCTCAACTGGTGCCTGTCGCTGGCCCTTTGGAACGGCCGCGATCCGATCCTGAAGGAGCGGCTGTTCGGCCTGACCAATCAGGAGGGCAACCACGGCGAGGACGTCAAGGAACTCTACTACTACCTCGACGGCATCCCGACCCACGCCTTCATGCGGATGCTCTACAAATATCCGCAGGCCGAATTCCCCTATGAACGGCTCGTCGCGGAGAACGGTCGCCGCGGCCTCGACGATCCGGAATTCGAGCTGCTCGACACCGGCGCCTTCGAAAACGGCCGCTATTGCGATGTGGAGATCGCGTACGCCAAGGCGGCGCCCGACGACATCCTGATGCAGGTCACCGCCACCAACCGGGGGCCGGAACCCGCCGACCTGATGCTGCTGCCGCAGCTCTGGGCGCGCAACACATGGTCGTGGAAGCAGGGGACGCCGAAGCCGGAGCTGATGGCCGGATCCGACGGATCGGTCTGGGTACGCCATCCCGACATGGCGCCGATGCGCTTCTTCGCCGAGGACGCCGCCGAGCTGCTGTTTACCGAGAACGAGACCAACACGCACCGCCTGTTCGGGGCCGGGCCCGCCGGGGGCTTCTACAAGGACGGGATCGACGCTTGCGTGGTCGGCGGCGATCGGGCCGCCGTCAATCACCTGTCCGGCACCAAATGCGCCGCCCGCTACGGGCTCCATCTCGGCCCCGGCGAGAGCCGTACCTTACGCCTGCGCCTCCGCGCCGAGACCGCCCCGGGGGAGCCCTTCGCGGATTTCGACACGGTCTTCACCCAGCGCGAATCCGAGGCGGACCGCTTCTACGCCGCCCTGCAGGCACCGATCGCCGATCCCGAGATGCGCCACGTCCAGCGGCAGGCACTGGCCGGCATGCTGTGGTCGAAGCAGCTCTATCATTACGATGTGCGCGAGTGGCTGGCGGGCGACCCTGCACAGCCCGCCCCCTCCCCTGCGCGCCGGCACGGGCGCAACGAGGACTGGGCGCACCTGCGCGCCAACGACATCATCTCGATGCCGGATGCCTGGGAATATCCCTGGTTCGCCTCCTGGGACCTCGCCCTCCAAGCGATCGTCTTCGCGCTGATCGACCCGGACTTCGCCAAGAACCAGCTCCTGCTTCTGGTCGACGAGGCCTACGCCCATCCGAACGCGGCACTGCCGGCCTACGAATGGGGGTTCGGGGACGCCAACCCGCCGATCCACGCGCTGGCCGCCTGGCGGGTGTTCGAGCTGGACCGGGCGCTCACCGGCACCGCGGACCACGCCTTCCTCAAACGGATCTTCAACAAGCTGACCCTGAACTTCACGTGGTGGGTCAACCGCAAGGATGCCGACGACCGCAACCTGTTCCAGGGCGGCTTCCTCGGTCTCGACAATATCGGGATCTTCGACCGCTCGAAGCCGGTGGGCGACGGCGCCACCCTCACCCAGTCCGACGCCACCGCCTGGATGGCCGCCTACGCGCTGGCCCTGATGCGCATCGCCATCGAGCTGGCGCTGCAGGACCCGACCTACGAGGACATGGCGGAAAAGTTCTTCGAGCATTTCCTCCTGATCGCCGCGGCCACGGGCGATGGCGTCTGGGACGAGGAAGACGGCTTCTTCTACGACGTGATCGAGACCCGCGACGGGGCGCGCCTGCCGATCCGGGCACGCACACTGGTCGGCCTGATCCCGATCTTCGCGGTGGCGACGATCAACGAATGCGACCTCGCGAAGCTGCCCGCGTTGCGCAACCGGATGCTGTTCTTCCTGAAGAACCGCCCGGACCTCGCCTCCCTGGTGTCGCGCTGGAACGAGCCGGGCCAGGGTCAGACCGCGCTGTTGTCGCTGCTGCGCGGCCATCGGCTGAAGGCGCTGCTGCACCGCGCCCTCGATCCGGCGGAGTTCCTGTCCGATCACGGCCTGCGCGGGGTGTCGCGCGTCTATGCGGACCACCCCTTCTGCTTCGCCTGGGACGGGCGTGATCTCGGTCTCGCCTACGAACCCGCGGAGTCGCGCTCGCGCCTGTTCGGCGGCAATTCGAACTGGCGCGGGCCAGTCTGGATGCCGGTCAACTATCTGCTGATCACCGCCCTGAACCGGTTCCACGATTATTACGGCCCAGACTTTCGGGTCGAGGCACCGACCGGCTCGGGGGGGACGTCCTCCCTGCGCGAGATCGCCCTCGACCTGTCACGTCGCCTGATCGCTCTTTCGACGCGGGGTTCCGACGGGCGCAGGCCGGTCTACGGGGACAGCCAAATCGAGCAGGACGATCCGCATTTCCGCGAGCTCGTGCTGTTCTACGAATATTATGACGGCGATACCGGCCGCGGCGTGGGCGCCTCCCATCAGACCGGCTGGTCCGGGCTCGTGGCCCTGCTGATCCAGGACGTCGCCACGGCTTCGGCGCCGGACTGAGCGGCAGCGCGCGCCCCGACGGTGCCCCCTACTCGGCCGCCGTCCTCATTCGGAGCCGCTGATCGGCCCCGATCTGGCGCGAGATGTCCGAGCGGCGGGCGCTGTAGATCGCCGACACCAGGGGGTAATCGACCGGCAGGCCCCACTTGGCCCTGTAAGCCTCCGGCGTCAGGCCGCGGAGGGTCAGATGGCGCCGCAGGGTCTTATAGGGTTTTCCGTCCTCGAAACTGACGATCGCGTCGGGCCGGATCGAGGCCCGGATCTGCGCGTCGGTCGCGCGTCGGGTCGGCGCTTGCGACGGGCGGTCAAGACCCACAACCGCGCCGTGTACCGTGGTCAGCAGATCCGGCAGGATATCGGCCGGAACGCTGTTGCGCGTGACGTAAGCGCTCGTGATCCGCGCGGCGATCTCGACACTGGGCGGGATGATCCGCATGGCCGCCTCCTCCGTACCGTCCGATTTCGACGGGGGTTTATATTCGCGTTGCGACGGCGACCGACCGGAAGGGTCTGATCAGTCGCACACTCGACACAACTAGAGCGCGAATTAGTTTATGAATCACTCTACCTAAAATATGTAAAGGTCGTCAACGCCAATCCAGCATGCGCGCCTATCGGGGACGGCGTCGATGCCGCCGGGCGTGTCGTTCGGCGACGGCGGGCCAAGTGTCGAGGCGGGGCGTGTCAGGATGCTCCGGACAGGGCGGCGCGCACGGGTCCAGTCGGCATCCGGGTGGATCGCGCGTTGCCTGCGCGAAACCAGCCGGCCGCTCTGGGAAGGTGGCTCAGAACAGCAGATGCAGCGCCAATGGCGCCAGGATTGCCGTCAGGAAGGCGTTGAGCCCCATGGCGATGCCCGCGAAGGTGCCGGCCACTTCGCTCACCTGGAAGGCGCGTGCGGTGCCGATGCCGTGGGCGGCCAAGCCTGCCGCGAAGCCGCGGGCGCGCATGTCATGGATCTTCAGCGCGTTCATCATCGGCGTCACGAGAATCGCCCCGATGATGCCGGTCAGGATCACGAGGATCGCGGTGAGCGTCGGATCGCCGCCGAGCGCCTCCGCGATGCCCATCGCGACGCCGGAGGTCACCGATTTCGGGGCGAGCGAGACGAGAACCGGCTGCGGGATGTCGAGCAGCCGGGCCAACGCGATCACCACCGCCAGCGTCGTCGCCGCGCCCGCGGCCAGGGCCGTGAGCATCGGTACCAGCGCCCGCTTGACGGTAGCCCGCCGCTCATAGAGCGGCATGGCCAGCACGACGGTCGCGGGTCCCAACAGGAAGTGCACGAACTGCGCGCCCTCGAAATAAACCGGATAGGCCGTGCCGCTCAGGGCCAGCACGCCGCCGACCAGCGTCACCGTGATCAGCACCGGATTGGCGATCGGATGCCGGCCGGTCGCGGCGGCGATCCGGTCCGCCAGGACGTAGGCGGTCAGCGTCACGGTCAGCCACAGCAGCGGCGTCTTGGCGAGGTAGACCCAGAGGGAGAAATCGCCGCTCACGCGTCAGGACTCCCCATCGCGCCCCGGCCCCTCCACCCGGGCCGCCACGGCGCGGAACACCAGCACGGTCACGAGCAACGAGAGCGCCGTCGACACCACCAGCACGATGGCGAGCTTCACGCCCTGCGCCCGCAGCAGGTCGAGGCGGCCGACGACGCCGACGCCCGCCGGAACGAACATCAGCGAGAGGTTCATCAGGAGCCCCCGCGCGGTGATCTCGAGGGTGCCGTCGGTCAGCGGCTTCGGGAGAAAGCGGGGCAAACCGAACCGCGGCGTGTCGCGCAGCAGCAGGAAGCCGAACATCAGCCCCATGCCGATCACGGGTCCGGGGATCGGCACGTGGGCCCCGCGGGCGATCGCCTCGCCCACGAGCTGGGCCAGCAGAATGAGCGCCAGGCTCGCGATCATCGCCGCGGCTGCCCTTATACCATCCCGGCCTGCCGCTGGCCGATGCGTCGCGCCGTTGCGATGGCGCCATCGTCGAAGCCGAGGAGCCGGCCCAACCTTTCGACCAAGGCCTCCTCGAATTCGTCGACTCGGCCGTCCGCCGCTGCGACCGACCACGCCATGGTCAAGAGCGCTTCGCGCTCCGCCCTATCGGCCTCGTGGGGGATCATCTCCACGAGGCTCACCACGTCGCGGGTCTCGGCATCCATCGCCGCCGCGCGCTCGATCAGCGCCCGCGCCGCGTCCGGACCGTCGGCGTAATGGCCCTGCACGAGGCGGGACAGGCGCTCGCTCTCGGAGGCCGCCAGAATCCCGTCGACCCGCGCCACGTGGACGAGGAGCGCAGTGGCGGCGAGGTGCGTGTCGTCCACGTCCTCGTGTGCGCCCACGCCGAGGGCTTCGGCCGCATAGGCGCGCAGGCGTGCGATAAGGGACATGGGGGCTCCGAAGGGGGCACCGATCGATCGTGCCTCGCACAGTTCGGGCCGACGCCGAGCGTCGTCAAGCATGGCATCGCTGATGGAGGCCGGGCGTGGCCGCGCTGCATCGCCCCCGGTCTGACAGCCGTGACCGATCGCGTTGCAATCGGGCACGGCTCTCAGCCCTCGTTGTGACGCGCTCTCTTGCGCCGAACCGGTGTCCACTGCGGCGGAGAGCGCTCTAGCCCCGCGCCGCCGCGGTCGCCCCCGCGACCAGCTCCGCCAGGATCGCGTCCGCCGCACGAACCGCGGCGGGCCCGGCCTCCGCGGGGGTGCCGGCCCGGAACGGTGGGTCCGGGGCGTATTCGGCCACGAGCTGCGCGGTCTGGGCATAAGCGGGTCCGCGCAGGCGGGCGGCCAGTGCCAGCCCGAGATCGAGCCCCGCCGAGATCCCGGAACCGGTCATGCGGTTGCGATCGACGACGACCCGCTCCGCCACCGGCTCGGCGCCCAGGAGCGGCAGCACCGCGTCGCGCACGCACCAGTGAGATGTGGCGCGGTAACCCCGCAGCAGGCCGGCTGCGCCGAGGATCAGCGATCCGGTGCAGACGCTCGTCACCCAGGCGGCCCGTTCGGCACGATCCCGGAGGAAGGCCAGTAGCCGTGCGTTGCGCATCTGCGCGGGCGTGCCGTCGCCCCCCGGCACGAACAGGACGTCGAGGTCCCGCGGGCAAGTCTCGAAGGTGTGGGTCGCCAACAGCGACACGCCGGTATCGCTCGCCACCGGTCCGGCCGCCTCGGCGACGAGGTGCAGGCTGCCGGGCGCAAGCCCTGCGAGCAGCTCCTGCGGGCCGACGAGATCGAGGGCGGTGAGGCCCGGGAACAGCACCATCGCGATCCGGACCGGTCTTTCGTCCGGGATCGGGCCTGGACCATCATCCGCCCGAGCGCGGAGCGGCCAAGCGGCGCCCGCCGCGGCCGCGGCGGCGATGAGGTCCCGGCGGCGCGGACCCGCCGGCCCGGTCACGAAAGGCGCGTCACAGCGGCCAGTCCGCGTCGCGGTAGGCGCTATCCCAGAACATCCATTCGAGGCGGGTAGCCTGGGTGAAGGCGTGGTGCATGCGTTCCCGCTGGCCGGCGGTGACGTCGTCCGCCGCCCGGTCGGTGGCGGCGATCATCGCGGCGACGGCCTCGGCGAAATCCGCGCCCGCATAGGTGTCGATCCAGGCCCGGTAGGGGTTGTCGGATGCGGCGCAGGCGAAGATGTCGTCGCCGACTTCCTTGTAGATCCAGAAGCAGGGCAGCAGGGCGGCGCAGACCACCGGGAACGGCTCGGCATAGGCGGTGGCGAGCAGGTAGTTCACGTAATGGTCGCAGGCCGGCGTCAGCGGCGTGGCCGCGAAGGTCTCAGGCCCGATGCCGTAATCGCGGAAGAAGCCGCCATGCAGGGCGCGCTCCACCACGATGGCCTCCTGGGCGGCGGCCGAAAACTGCACGATCCCGTCCGGATCCGGCGCCTTCGCGGCGGCGAGGCTCAGCGCTCGGCCGAAGCCCACAAGGTAATGCGCATCCTGCACGATGTAGTGGCGGAACCTGTCCTGCCGCAGCGTGCCGGCGGCGAGTTCCGCGTTGAACGGCATCGACCGGATGGTCTCGTAGGCGGCGGCGTTGCGCGCCCAGGCCTCCTGCGAGAACGTCCCCTGTCCGGCATGATCGGCCATAGCTGCATCAGCCATATCAGCCCTGCCGCTGGGCGTGCGTGACGGCGACGTGGATCAGTTCGGCCAGTGTTCGCACGCCGAGCTTCTGGCGCATCTGCGAGCAGGCATTCGTGACGGTCTTGTAGCTCACCGACAGGTCGGTGGCGATGGCGCCATAGGACCGCCCCTGGGCGAGGCGCGCCAGGATCTGCTGCTCGCGCGGGGTGAGCTGCGATTCCGGCGTGCGCCGGGCGTCCGCCCGCAGCATCGCGACTTCGGTGGCCAGCCGCCGGTCGAGATAGACCTCCCCGATCCGCACCTTGCCGAAGGCCTCGAACAGCTCGGCCGAGGCATGATCCTTCAGGACGTAGCCGAGCGCCCCGGCCTCCAGGGCGCGGGCGACGATCACCGGATCGTTGTGCATGCTGAACACGAGGATCCGCGTCTGCGGCGCCACCGCGCGGATCCGGCGGATCAGGCCGAGACCGGCCATGCCGCTGCCCTGGAAGGTCAGGTCGCAGATCACCACCGGCGGCCGGAGCCGGTGGAAGATCCGGTATCCGGCGACCACCGAGGTCGCTTCAGCGATGGTTTCGACGCCGGCATCCTCCAGCACGCGGCGACAGCCCTGCAGCACGATCGGATGATCGTCGATGACGAGAACCGGCAGGCGTGTGGCGGCGATGTCGATCTGGGAGGCGATGGCGTTCATGCGCTCGGCGCGTTGTTCTCGTCGCCCCGGTCCGGCGGGACCGGGATCATGATCCGGACGATTGCGCCGGGGCCGGCATTGTCAAGGGCGAAGGTGCCGCCCAAAGCCTCGACGCGCTCGCGCATCCCCGAAAGACCCAGCCCGGTGCCGGGCTCGGCCGGGGCGCCAGGACCCGGGAGCCCGGTGCCGTTGTCACGGATCGTCACGGTCAGGTGGTTCTTGGATTCCGTGGCTTCCGCCTCGACCCGGGTGGCGGCGCCATGCCGCACGGCGTTGGTGGCGCTCTCCTGCACGCAGCGGAAGACGGTGAGGTCCACGAGGTCGCCGTAGCCGCGCGCCAGGCCGTCGAACCGGCCGACGAGATCGAGGCCGGGATGGCGCTGGGCGAAGCCCCGCAGGAGCAGATCGAGGCAGGTGGCGAGCGGCGCCTGCCCGAGCCCGTGTGGCCGCAGACGGTTCAGCAACTCCCTGTTGACGGTCTGGACCTGCCCCACGATGGCGCTGATCTCGGCCGCCCGCGCGGCGAGCTTCTCGCGGCTGGGCTCGGTCGGACCCGAGGCGATCCGGGCGATCGAGGCGGCATTCGCCTCCAGTGCGAACAGGCAAGGGCCGAACTCGTCGTGCAGTTCGAGGGCGGTGCGGCGACGCTCGTCGTCCTGCGCCGTCAGCAGCTGCCGGTTGAGGCGCCCGTTGGCGGCGCGGACCTCGCTCAAGGCCGCCGCCACCTTGTTGAACCGCTCGGCGATGACCGCGAGTTCCTGGGCGCCTGGGGGCTCCAGACGGGCGGTGTAATCGTGGTGCTCCAGCTGCGTCAGGCCGGCGCCGAGCCGCCGCAGCGGCGCCAGGATGCGGCCGAGGGCGACGTAGAGCGCCATCAGCATGGCGACGTTGATCGCCGCCGTGGTCAGCGAGAGCGCCCGCGCGTAGCCCCAGATCTCGTCGATCTCGTCGAGGGGCTGGGTGGTGATCTGCGCCGTGCCGAGTTGCTGCCCCTTTGCCGTGATCGGAAGGGTGTGGCGCTCGATCGGCGGCCTGATCAGGTCGGCGAACCAGCCCGGTGCTTCCCGCACGGTCCGATGGGTCGGGACCGCGCTGCCGACGCGCGCGCTGGCATCGTCGAGGACCGCGACGCGGACGTGCCGCAGCACCTTGAAGCGCAGGTCGAGGGTCTGGAGCAGGCTCTCGGGTGGGGTCGTCTCGGAGAGGCGGATCGTGTCGGCGACCAGCGACTCCACCGTCGCAAGCGAGGCCCGTGTCTCCACCCGCACCGCCGTCCGGGCGTTGAGCACGATCACGCCACACGAGATCAGGGCCGCCAGGGCGTCGATGAACAGCACCACGGCGATGAGCCGCGCCCGGGTCGACCACGTCGACCAGGGCCAGCGCCCGGCCCGGCTTGCGGGAGCTGCGGGCATCGGGAGATTTGTCGGTCGTGTATCCACTCCGAGACCCATAGCGGGCACGCGGGCGAAGTCCATGCGGCGCCCGTCGACCCTGACGTCTCCAATGTGCCGGTCGATGACGGATCGTTAAGCCGTCGCTGCATATCTTGTGGATAGACGTGGATCGACTGGCCCCGCCCAGACTTCGGACCGACATCTTTGCGCCGTATTGCGGCTCCTCTACTGGCAGCCGAGTTGAACCGCCTCCGGCTCGCCGGAGGAAGGCGATCGGTCATGGGGGGGCCGGTCGCGCGTCGTGCCTCGTGTCAGAGACCCCGGACCATGATCGACCTCGCTCTGGACCCGTCAGACACCCGGGAGAACCGGATTCCGGCAGCGCCACCGCGCCGTGCGCTCGACCTGCGCATCGTCCTGTTCGGGCTGGCCGGGATCGGCGTGCTCGGCGGCTTCGGGGTCGCCGCCTCGACGCTGATGGCCGGGCTCGCATCGCCGCCCCCGATGAAGATCACCGCCGCGCCTGGCCGCGCCCAGGACTGGCCCGACCTGAAGGACGGGCTTCCGGCCCTGGCCGGAACCGTTGCATCCGCGACCCCCGAGGCGAAGCCGGCCGAACCGGTCGCTCAGGCCCCCCGCATGGCATCCCTGCCCGACACGTTCACCCCGGCGGCGGCGCCCAGCAAAGCGCCGGTCGCGCCCCCCGCCAAGGCCACCGACGCATCCGTTCCGCCGACCCGGCGCATCCCGACCCCGACACCGGTCGCGCCGCTCGCGGCGAGCCGACAGGTCGTGCCGCTTCCGCCGAGCCGCACGGCGGCGCTCCAGACGCCGCGCGCGTCCGAGACGGTGCGCGCCCGCGTGCTGAGCGAGCCGGCCCCGAAGCCGGTCGCGGCGGTCGCACCGGCGGAGAAGTCTCCGAAAGCGACGCCCAAGGCTGTCGCCGCGAAGCCGACGCCGCCGACGAAGACCGCCGAGAAGGCCAAGCGTACGGCCCCCACCGCCGTCGCGCAGGCCGAGCCCGCGGAGTCGGAGGAAACGGAGGTGCTCGGGATCAAGCTCCCGTCGCTGGCGCCCGCCGGACGCAAGCTGAAGGAAAGCGTCGACGCCATCGGCGACGCGGTGAAGAGCGTGTTCTGAACGGCTGGACCGCTCGCGCGCCCTCCCTCGCTTCACTGCGGGCTACGAAGTTCACACAATCGTGCCGACACGCTCTCCCCCCTGGCGACCCCGGGCTTGCTCGGGATCGCTCAAGCTTGCGGGAAG